>SCKP01000030.1 GCA_004124405.1 Fidelibacterota bacterium
ATATGCACCGGGTTTGCCATTTAATGGGAATACCTTTCTAAATATCAGTGAATTCGCTGGTAAGACTATAAAATTACGAATACAAAGTAGATATGATGATAATCATGATGGGGGACAGGGTGGTGGGCTGTATATAGATGATTTTATGATTTATAAACTTTCTACTGGCGCCTACTTTGCACCTTGGGGTTTAGAAGCTGAGGCTGGTGATAGTGAAGTATCTATTGTATGGGCGGATATGAACGCCGCCGGGACTGATGATTTTATCTATGATAATGGAGTATTTTCATCTGAAAATACTATTTCCACAGTAGATGGCATTGGCTGGGCAGGGGTATTATTCGACGTTATTGGACCAGCACAAATCAACTCATTTTCTCTTTACAATACTCAAGGAGATACAACAATAAATGTTGAAGTATATGGCATGTTTGGCTCCACAATTGATACCGAACCAACTTATTCCATGGAAATTGATATTATTAATGGGTGGAATGATTTTTCTGCTAATGATTGGAGTATTGAGAATTATTTTGTCATTGCACATGAAATTAATCCCAATTTTGGCGTGGCTTTAGATACAACACAAACCACATTGCACTCTGTTTTAAGGTTGGGTGGTACTTGGGATTTTGCATTAAACTATAATGTCTTTGGTGATTTTGGTATTCGTGCAAATATAACTTATGAAGGGGCTGGAGTTTCATATAATGTTTATCGGGATGATTTGCAAATCAGATCGGGTTTAATGGAAAATTTCTTTACGGATAATGATGTAGTAAATAATACTACTTATGAATATACCGTAAGTGCAACCTACGATGATGGAGAAGAAAGTGGTCAATCGAGTTCCATAATAGTTACCCCGTTAGCAAGTACTATTCACCAAGAATCACATGATGATGGTAGCTTTGAAAGTGAATTTATCGCAGGTTCTGGAAACTTTTCTGCCGTAAAATATTCAGCAAATGCTTTAGGTGAAAGTATAGTACGGTTTAAATGGTACCAAATTGGCAGTGGCGGTGCTTTCTATATCAAAGTATTTGATGATGACGGCGGCATACCAGGTGCTGAAATTTATTCGGCTGTACAGGCCTCAGGTAATGTAGATGGCTGGAATGAAAAGGATCTTTCTGAAGAGAATATAATGGTATATGATGATTTCTGGATAGGAATTAAAGAATTTAGTTCATCACAACCATTTGGATTAGATACAAATTCAATTTCTGATAATTCATCGCAGAATATAGGAGATGGATGGTCAGCAGTAAATGGTAATTTAGGATATAGGTGTTTTCTGAATTCCGAAATGCTTGGGATTGAAAATAATTTATTCCCAGTTAAAATTGGAATTAATCAAATTTATCCCAACCCCTTTAATCCAATTACAAATATTCAATTTGAAGTGTCAGAATTTACACAAGTAAAATTATCTATTTATAATATAAATGGCCGTCTTGTAAAAACATTGGTTAATGATATTTTCAAACCTGGGGAATATACATCTATTTGGAGAGGATTAGATGGCCATGGTAATCCAGTTTCCTCCGGTATTTATTTTGCTGCATTAGAAGTAAATGGGAAGAGAATTCAAACCCGAAAATTAGTATTATTAAAGTAGTATATATAGGGTAGGAAAATTATTTTTTAATAATGTAAATAAAGTCTTGCAGGGGGATTTTAAAAGCCTCTAATTTTCCTTGCTGTGCAGGAACAGCAAAGTAGTATTTAAACCAATTGTTTTTTGAAATTGAGAGTGTGCGTAAGAGTCAGTCGAAACTTTGAGTGAGATAAAATAAAACGATTAAACAAACATACAATGGAGAGTTTGATCCTGGCTCAGGACGAACGCTGGCGGCGTGCTTAACACATGCAAGTCTAAGGAGAAAGTTCCTTCGGGAGCGAGTAAACTGGCGGACGGGTGAGTAACGCGTAGGTAACCTGCCCTTAAGCTCGGGATAACCCACCGAAAGGTGAGCTAATACCGGATAATATCTTTCCTCATAAGGGGTAAAGATCAAAGGTGGCTTCGGCTATCACTTATGGATGGGCCTGCGTCTGATTAGCTAGTTGGTAGGGTAATGGCCTACCAAAGCAATGATCAGTAGCTGGTCTGAGAGGGCGATCAGCCACATTGGGACTGAGATACGGCCCAGACTCCTACGGGAGGCAGCAGTGGGGAATTTTGCGCAATGAGCGAAAGCTTGACGCAGCAACGCCGCGTGATCGAAGAAGCTCTGCGGAGTGTAAAGATCTGTCATAGGGGAAGATAAGTCCCGTTATTAACACCATCGGGATGTGACGGTACCCTATAAGAAAGCCCCGGCTAACTTCGTGCCAGCAGCCGCGGTAATACGAGGGGGGCAAGCGTTGTCCGGATTTATTGGGCGTAAAGAGTTCGTAGGCTGGTTGGTCAGTCGAAATTGAAATCCCACGGCTTAACCGTGGACCCGGTTTTGATACTGCCAATCTTGAGTGAGGTAGAGGTAAGCGGAATTCCTGGTGTAGCGGTGAAATGCGTAGATATCAGGAGGAACACCAAAGGCGAAGGCAGCTTACTGGACCTATACTGACGCTGAGGAACGAAAGCGTGGGGAGCAAACAGGATTAGATACCCTGGTAGTCCACGCCGTAAACGATGAGTACTTGGTGGTGGGGGAATCGACCCCTTCACTGTCGGAGCTAACGCGTTAAGTACTCCGCCTGGGAACTACGACCGCAAGGTTGAAACTCAAAGGAATTGACGGGGACCCGCACAAGCGGTGGATTATGTGGTTTAATTCGATGCAACGCGAAGAACCTTACCTGGACTTGACATGTTAGTGAAACTCTGGTGAAAGCCAGAGCCTCTGCGAGCTTGCTCAAGGACACTATCACAGGTGATGCATGGCTGTCGTCAGCTCGTGTCGTGAGATGTTCGGTTAAGTCCGATAACGAGCGCAACCCCTATCCTTAGTTGCCAGCACGTAATGGTGGGGACTCTAGGGAAACTGCCCGGGATAACCGGAAGGAAGGTGGGGTCGACGTCAAGTCAGTATGTCCCTTACGTTCAGGGCTACACACGTAATACAATGGGGAGTACAGAGGGTAGCAATACTGCGAAGTGGAGCCAATCCCAAAAAACTCCCCCAAGTTCGGATTGCAGTCTGCAACTCGACTGCATGAAGCAGGAATCGCTAGTAATCGCGCATCAGCATGGCGCGGTGAATACGTTCCCGGGTCTTGTACACACCGCCCGTCACGCCATGGAAGCCGGTAGCACCCAACGTCAGTGTCCTAACCTTCGGGAAGGAGCTGCTTAAGGTGAGATTGGTAACTGGGGCGAAGTCGTAACAAGGTAGCCGTACCGGAAGGTGCGGCTGGATTACCTCCTTTCTAGGGAGTAATTTCCGGCAATAGCCGGAAATACGGTCGAACATCAATGTTTCGGCAACTTACGCACACATTCTCATATTTGGGGTTTGTAGCTCAGTCGGTTAGAGCACCGCTCTGATAAGGCGGGGGTCGGTAGTTCGAGTCTACCCAGACCCACTTTTAGAGTTATGTGTTATTTCAGACCCTACTAATTCAGGGGCTGTAGCTCAGCTGGGAGAGCATCGCGTTTGCAACGCGAGGGTCGCAGGTTCGATCCCTGTCAGCTCCACAAAGTTTACCTTCCATCTTCTGATGGAATATCTTAAAAAATTTGAACTCCATCTTTTAGATGGATTGCAAAAATCTTTACTCCAGAAGTAAAGAATCTGTTTTTTGAAATTGTGAGTTTATATCCAAATAACTGTAATAAATGTCTATCTGGAAAAGTAAAAGGCTTTGATTAAGTTAGTAAGGGCGTTTGGTGGATGCCTTGGCATATGAAGGCGATGAAGGGCGTGGTAAGCTGCGATAAGCCTCGGGTAGGTGCAAACAACCTTTAATCCGGGGATTTCCGAATGGGAGAACCCTTCCCGGGTAATGCCGGGAAACTGCCACCTGAATATATAGGGTGGTAAGAGTCAACGCAGGGAAGTGAAACATCTCAGTACCTGCAGGAAAAGAAAACAAAAGTGATTCCCGTAGTAGCGGCGAGCGAACTGGGAACAGCCTAAACCAATATAGTGTCATGACTGTCATTTTAGCTATATTGGGGTTGCGTGGAATGACCAGAGGGTGTGACAGAACCTTCGGCGAGTCAGAAAACTTTTGCTTAGGAGAATTGAATCAGGAAAGGTTCAGCCATAGAGGGTGATAGCCCCGTATCCGAAAAGCATTGGTCTCGTTGGGTCATTTTCTCAAGTAGGGCGGAACACGAGAAATTCCGTTTGAATCTGCCAGGACCACCTGGTAAGGCTAAATACTCTCATATGACCGATAGTGTAACAGTACCGTGAGGGAAAGGTGAAAAGTACCCCGAGAGGGGAGTGAAATAGAACCTGAAACCGAATGTCTACAAGCTGTCGAAGTCCGCAAGGACGACGGCGTGCCTTTTGCATAATGAGCCAGCAAGTTACTCGTATCTAGCGAGGTTAAATCTATAGGGATGGAGCCGTAGGGAAACCAAGTCTGAATAGGGCGTTTAGTTAGGTGCGGTAGACGCGAAACCGAGTGATCTTACCATGGGCAGGTTGAAGCTCCAGTAAAATGGAGTGGAGGACCGAACCGACTTGGGTTGAAAACCGAGCGGATGACCTGTGGTAAGGGGTGAAAGGCCAATCAAACTCGGTGATATCTCGTTCTCTCCGAAATGCATCTAGGTGCAGCGTTACGACATAGTATCATGGAGGTAGAGCACTGATTGGGCTCGGGTCCTTATCAGGATACCAACCCCTATCAAACTCCGAATTCCATCGATATGTTTCGTAGCAGTGAGGCATTGTGTGATAAGATTCAATGCCGAGAGGGAAACAACCCAGACCTACAGCTAAGGCCCCTAAATTTTTACTAAGTGATAAAGGATGTAGATTAGCACAGACAGCTAGGAGGTTGGCTTAGAAGCAGCCATTCCTTTAAAGAAAGCGTAACAGCTCACTAGTCAAGGTAATCTGCGCCGATAATCTCCGGGACTCAAGTAAAATGCCGAAGCTTAGGATTTCCGATTTATCGGAAGTGGTAGGAGAGCGTTCCATCAACCGTCGAAGGATGACCCGGGAGGGCATCTGGAGGAAATGGAAATGAGGATGCTGGCATGAGTACGCGATAAAACACGTTAAATTCGTGTTCACCGTAAGCCCAAGGTTTCCTGATCAATGCAAATCAGATCAGGGTTAGTCGGCCCCTAAGGCGAGGCCGAAAGGCGTAGTCGATGGAAATCAGGTAACTTCTGAATATTCCTGAACCTCCGACCCTTAAACCGGGACACCCATCTTCCAGACCTGTCTGTCTTATTGATTTGACTTTCAGGAGTAAGAGGTGGCAAGAAAAAGCCCGGTGTATGCTAAGGAGACCGTACCGTAAACCGACACAGGTAGGCGAGGAGAGAATCCTAAGGTGCTTGAGAGAATTCTGGTCAAGGAACTCGGCAAAATAGCCCCGTAACTTCGGGAGAAGGGGTGCCCGCCATCTGGCGGGCCGCAGTGAAATGGGGGTAGCGACTGTTTACTAAAAACATAGGTCTATGCTAACACGTAAGTGGAAATATATGGACTGACACCTGCCCGGTGCTGGAAGGTTAAGATACTTTGTCATTCAGACTTGTCTGAAGAAGCTCGGTGTTGAAGCCCCAGTAAACGGCGGCCGTAACTATAACGGTCCTAAGGTAGCGAAATTCCTTGTCGGGTAAGTTCCGACCTGCACGAATGGTGTAACGACTTCCCCACTGTCTCGACCAGAAACTCAGCGAAATTGTAATGTCGGTGAAGATACCGGCTAACCATAGAAGGACGGAAAGACCCCGTGAACCTTTACTATAGCTTGATATTGGCTTTTGATTCTGTATGTGTAGGATAGGTGGGAGACTTTGAAGCCCTGATGCTAATCAGGGTGGAGTCATCCTTGAAATACCACCCTTGCATCATTGGAAGTCTAACCGTGATCCGTTATCCGGATTCGGGACAGTGTCTGGTGGGTAGTTTGACTGGGGCGGTCTCCTCCCAAAATGTAACGGAGGAGCCCAAAGGTCACCTCAGCACGGTCAGTAATCGTGCGTAGAGTGCAAACGCATAAGGTGGCTTAACTGCGAGACCGACAGGTCAAGCAGATGCGAAAGCAGGGGTTAGTGATCCGGCGGTCCCGTGTGGAAGGGCCGTCGCTAATCGGATAAAAGGTACTCCGGGGATAACAGGCTTATCTCCCCCAAGAGCTCATATCGACGGGGAGGTTTGGCACCTCGATGTCGGCTCGTCGCATCCTGGGGCTGGAGAAGGTCCCAAGGGTTGGGCTGTTCGCCCATTAAAGTGGCACGCGAGCTGGGTTTAGAACGTCGTGAGACAGTTCGGTCCCTATCCTCTATGGTCGTAGGAAATTTGAGGGAATCTGCTTCTAGTACGAGAGGACCGAAGTGGACGAACCTCTAGTGTGCCTGTTGTCGCATCAGCGGCATTGCAGGGTAGCTACGTTCGGCAGGGATAAGCGCTGAAAGCATATAAGCGCGAAACCCATCCCAAGATAAGATTTCCCTTCCCACCTCGGTGGGACTGAAGACTTCCAGTAGAATACTGGTTTGATAGGTCACAGATGTAAGTGCAGTAATGTACTCAGTCGAGTGATACTAATTAGTCGTGAGACTTAATCAATTTTTATTTTTCCGATAGACGATATTACAGTCTGTTTATAAACTCACAAATCTTTTCCGGTGACAATGGCATAGAGGTCACACCCGATCCCATTCCGAACTCGGAAGTTAAGCTCTATAGCGCCGATGGTACTGCACGGGAGACCAGTGTGGAAGAGTAGGACGTTGCCGGTCTTTTTAAAAGCCCCTGACAATAGTTGGGGGCTTTTTCTTTTAAATAATCAATTATATATTTGCTTTATTAAACCATCTAAATATCTTTGTCAACCTTGGATAATCTGCCTAATATTTATCCAAGCTAGCAACTATCAAATTCTATTTTATCATGGGTATCCACCGGATCAAATCTTTTCTGTATATCATCCTTCTTGCATGGGGTTTTCCTGCCGAATGCACCTGCTGTTTAATAGAACAATATTTTAACGAAAATATATTAAGCTATCCATTTAGTTTTTTTGATACAGGTACTGCTGCAAATCAACCAGTATTGTATCAATATGAAATTAATAGGGAGAGCTGCGCTTCCAATCTATCCATCGAAGTTGAATATAAAATATTTTCCCCTGAAATTGGCATTAGCTCCTATGAGACTTTTTATACAGGAAATATTGTATTAAATGCAATCCCCATAAAGTATTTTACGAATAATGAGATTCAATCTGCATCAGGACCAATTATATCTGGAAATGCTAAATTGGAATCTCTTATTTCGTATGTAAGTCAATCGGGGAAAATGCCAAATGGAAAATACTTAATCCACTTCACCTTAAATAGTAGTGATGAACCAATATTTATCGTTCCTCCAAAAATAATTGAAGTTCAATCTCCAGTAACCTTAGAATTATTATCACCGGGCGGAACATTATCAGAATTATCTAACGCATATACGTTTAGCACAGTACCATTATTCACCTGGTTTTCAGATTACTGCCCTTTGTGTGATTATGCCATCAGAGTTTGTGAATACAATCAAAATGAGCACGAATCCTTGGAAGATGCACTGGTGGGGTGGTCTCTCGTACCCATGGATCAGTCACAAGATTATTATTCCCTGGGGTGGAATGCACACTCATTTCAATATCCGTCTGTTGGTCATTTTGATTTGGAAGTGGGAAAATATTACCTTTGGCAAGTCCGCCGTTCGTTCAGTACTGCTTTTGATGTTAATCATGATTATAGTGGTATTAATGTGTTTGAGGTGCGATCACCTGATAAATTGCAGCTTGATTATTCAGACCCATATTTATCGGTAATTGAATCCATAATTGGTACGGACAAATTTTATTTATTATTTAGTCCGGGCGGGGAATTAGAACGATTTACTACCGATGGTGATGCCATATGGATCAATGAAGATGAAATTCATATTGGAGCGCTGCATTCAATTTTATCTGAAATTAAAGCAGGAAATGCTACCCTGGAAAGCGTGCGCATTAAATGATCAAATATTTCTCGTTCATTATTATTCTCCAACTATTCTGGGCAAATGAACCTATTGCTGTAATTTCTAAAATCAGGGGCAATGTTCAACACAAATTGATCAGCGATAATAAAATTAAATCCAAAACCCGGGTGAATTCGCCCATTTTTTCAGAAACTCAAATTCGAACTGAGGATAAAGCATTTGCAAAAGTTGTATTTTTAGATGATGGAACATCCATTTCAATCTATTCTGGGAGTGAAATTATAATTAAAGGTAAAATCGACAAACGGATGATCTCCAAACAGATTGAATTAATTACTGGTATAATCACCGTAAATGTAACAAATCAGGTACTTGAAGAATTCAAATTAGTGACCCCAAATTCGGAACTTAGCTGTACTGAATGTGGATTTTGGGTGTTGTCAAATCCGCTAACTGGTGACAAATTCATAAAAGAAAGCGGCAATATTTCTATATGGAATCCATCTCTGAATCGAACCTCTGTATTAGTCTCGGACACTACACTTATTTCACTAATTAATGAAGAATTTCAAATATTTGAAACACCAGTTACAGATATAAAATACCTGGAGTCGCTTATGTTGGAAGTTGATGAGCGGGATCTTCAGTATGAAAAAGAAGATACGGATGACCCATCTCTAGAAATAATTACTAATGTTGTAGTGATAAAATTGAAGAATGCCGCCAATGTGGAGCGGAAAATTATTTTGACCTATACCCAATAAATATTATCGATTTATTGAAAAATTATTTAATTCTTTCTTTAATACTTTTTTCCACTACTTTTGGAAATATAATTATTCATGAAAAAGTACAGACAGCACCTTTTGGAATATCGGTTCCCATAAAGGCATTCTTAAATATAAGTGAAACGGATGTCCACCGTTTTTCATTACTATACCGACCAATAGGCAATATTGAATTTATTGAAGCGCCCCTGACTCAAATGGGAAATTTTATGTACTTGGCAGAAATTCCTGGTGATTTTGTAAAAAGAGACATATTAGAATATTATTTGCTATTGGAAATGTCAAATCAAACCAGGGCATATTTCCCATCAATTGATGCCGCAACTAATCCTATTCGCATTCATATAGATATCCCTGAATCCAGGATATTATTTGCCAATACATTACCTGAAAATATTCGTGATTTTGATATAGAGGGATTAATACCTGATGTGGTAATAATCAGTCCAAAACCCGGAGAGAGGGTTTTACGTCAGGATTTATTTATTGCTTTATCGTACTTCCCCATAAAGGATGTTGATCCTGAACGTGTGAAGGTCTTTTTGGATGAAAAGGATGTAAGCAAAAAAGCCCAAATTGATTCGTCATATTTATCTATTCCCTCAGATGCTATTACACCGGGATTACACACTGTCCGCGTGAACATATCCAATATATATGGTCAAAAATTTAACGATTTCAGTTGGAGTTTTACGGTGTTGCCGGGACAAGTGATTGGTTTTGGTACCATTAAAAAACAGTCCAGCAGAATATGGGCAAATTATACAGGCGGCAAGGTGAATAGGTCAAACATAGATATTGGAGAATTAAATTTTAGTTACAATATTGATTTAGACTGGTTACAGATGGATATGATGTATTCAAAATCCAGCCTTGAAAATAAATACGCTCAACCAATGGATCGATATTTTTTATATTTTAAAAATGATTTTTTTAAATTAAAATTGGGAGATTCATACCCGAATATTGATGAATATGGTTGGAATGGCAAACATGTCAGGGGAGTCAATTTCATTTTTAACAAAGGACCATTTTACCTTAATATAATCAATGGGAAAACAAAACGAGCCATTCAGGGAAATCCTGCCAATAATGCCATAATTATTTCAAATATTGACTCCACTTTAGATGCCTGGACAATTGGAGTGAGTCGATATAATTATACTTTTCAGCAGGATGTATTGGCAGCAAAATTGAAATTGAAATTTGGAGAAAAAGCATTTTGGGATTTGAATTATATCAAAGTGCAGGATAATATTTCCACTGTATCAAGAGAGATTTCTAATGCTGTAATGACCTTGCCAGATGGATTGGTATCCAGAATAAATCCTGAAATAACCCTTGATGATTATTTTATTAATACGGGAAATAATTTTACTATCAGATTCGACAGCTTAATAAATAATTATCAAACTATATTTAATACTGTTGATGCTTTGATCTTTCCAACTAAAAATTGGGTGGGTGAAAAACCCAAAGGGAATTTTATACTTGGTTCAAATCTACAATTTGGGTTTGATGATTCAAGAATATTAATTAAAAGTGGATTTTCACTGAGTTTTTTAAACCTAAATAAATGGAACAATATTCAGAACATTAACGAACTGGACAGTCTTAGTTATGATGTACCCAATGATGGTCAATTCTTTGAATATATAAATTTGGATACCAGCTTAGATATTTCCCAATATGAATCGTATTTTAATTTTAGTGAAAATGGGCAACCTTTGATACCCTTTCTTTTAAGAAATGACACCTTAACTCTAACAGAGTTATTGAATCTTTCATCATTAAATAGATACAGTAAATTACAATTACGCTATTTGGGACATCGAATTGAGCTGGGTAAAAAACGACACGGTCCGGATTATTACTCCATTTTAAATCCATTTATCAGAACAAATTACCAGGAAAATTATATTTCTGATGGAGTAAATTTGTTTCAGAATAAATTATTATTGTATTACAAAAAGAGTAAAATAATCGAGGGACTATATGGTGAACAAGCATCTCCCCTTGAAACAAAGAAAAATTTGTTCAATATATCATTATACCCGGGAACAGGATTACCCACATTTAATTTTGGATTTTTATCATCTCATCGATCAAATGGAATAAATGAAATTAATATTATTTCCGATTCATCTTTTGTTTTTATAGATGGCATTATGTCTGATACCGTGATTACGGATACGCTTGATCGTCGAATAGATATTACATTAAAGCAGTTTAATATTACCATGACCAATCATTTTCAATTTTGGGGAAATCAGATTGTAAGTGTGAATTTATTACTTCTTGATCAACAGGATTTAATTGCAAATAGGCGCATTCAATCTACTGGATATTTTCCTAGTGATGCTGTAAGTGAGTCCTATGGAATAAGCCTGAAATCTGTTTATAATAACTATTGGGAATCAAACGTTTATTTTAACTCCAGTAGATATGAATTTGGGCAAGAAGAGTTTGACGGATTCAATGAACAGGTATTAACAAACTATCAATTTAAGCTAATTTATCATCCAAATAATTTATTCAGAAAACTGATTTATGGTATTCATTATTCAAAGGGAAGAGGTGCTAATTATCTCACCCAATATAATTTTAATTTAGGAATAACTTCTGAACCTGTTGATAAGCTCAAATTAAATATGTATATAGATTACCGTATAAAATATTTGGGAACAGCAGAAAAAAGCGCTGATGATTTCTTTTTCAGGACAAGTATAAATTATGACATTAAATAAAGAAGATTAAGATGGCAGCATCAAAAGACAAAAATAGTCAGGAAGAAAAACCGGAAGAAGTAACACTGGAAGCTGAAGAAATTCAGGCAGAACAGACTGATACTGATCAGGGTTCGGACTCAGACGATACTGAAAAAAGCTCGAATCCTGATAGCAAGGTATTGAAATTTATAAAATCAATCCTACCTTCAGTCGGAATTGCTTTCGGATCTTTCCTTTTGGTATTTTTACTGCATTTTCTGGGTGCCTTTAATACTCTGGAATTAAAATTATATGATTTAAGAATGAAACTTCGGGGACCCTTATCAGGGACAGAATCCAATTCGGCATTACCTCAGGCTGAAGGGTTTATTGATTTAACTGAACCGTTTACTGATACCAATCAGAATGGTATATGGGATGATGAAGAACTTTACACTGATTTAAATGAAAATGGGAATTACGATTCAGGGGAACCTTTTATAGATTCCGGCAATGGTGTTTGGGATGAAGGCGAACCATTTGTTGATCTCGATGGAAATGGTGCATTCGATGAGTGGGATGAATTTGAGGATAAAGGCAATGGAAAATGGGATCCTGCTGAAAAATATACGGACATTAACAAGAACAGAACTTGGGATGGTAAAAATAAAATTTATGATGAGGGTATTGATTCCCAGAATTCAGAAGGTGTGGGATGCTGGGTTGAAGAATCTTGTGCAAATGGCATATATGATCCTGACGAAGATTTTACAGACACTGGAAATGGAAAGTGGGATGGTGTTGAACCATTCGAAGATAAAAATAATAATGGTATCTGGGATGATTCCGAACCATTCCGGGATGATAATGGCAACGGTAAATGGAATGTTCCTGAACCCATTATGGATAATAATGGTAATGGAACCTGGGATGACAGTGAAGTCTTCACCGATTTAAATGGCAATGGACGATGGGATGTAGCAGAAGAATTTTCAGATGACAATGAAAATGGTGTCTGGGATGAAGGCGAAGAACTATTTGATATTGGCAATGAAGTCTGGGATGAAGGTGAAGAATTCGTGGATATAGATGAATGTGATAAAACAGGAGAGGTATGCCACAATCAGGAATGTGTGGAATATAAGGAATGCCATGATATAAACCAAAACGGCAAATGGGATCCGGGTCTAGATGTGGTTATAGTTGAAATTGATGATGAATCATTTCGTCTCATAAATGAACCCATGCCCTATAGCCGTGGAACTATTTGGTCAAGAGCAGTCAGAAATTTGGCAGATGCCGGTGCAAAAGTAGTAACCATTGATATGATGTTTGATAAACCCGACCATCAAACTCAAAATATTAAAAGTTATATTGAAAATCAGGGTGTAGAAGGATTAGAGATTAAGGAGGGAGATCAATTATTAATTGAAGCCATAAAATATGCTCGGTCTAAAGGAACGCATGTAATTTTAGCTTCTGCCCGGAAAGTTGAACCAACCCGATATCCACCAGATTATTTACTTGAACCAACTCAAGAACTGATTGAAACTGAACACAAACAACATACGGGACTGGTAAATATCAATACGGATACTGATGGATTTTATCGCCAATATGGAATTTTCTACCCCATTTCAGGTGTTCAGTCTATGAATTATACTTTGGGAATAGAATCTGCCCTCAGGTTCCTGGATATTGAAGAAAACCCCGATCCTGTTTTTGATGCAGAAACCGGAGTAATTATTATTGGACCACTTCAAATTCAAAGTTATGGTGTGAGTAATACATTTTTATTGAATTACATGGGTCCGGCATCTGGTGAATTCAAAACTTTTAATCGCTTTGCATTATCAAATATTGTTGATACTCAGGATTATAATATAGGTGAGGGTGAATTCAATCCTGATTTTGGTGAAATGGATTATTTTGAAGATCAAAATTGGATGGATAAATATATAGATCCTGTCATGGCTCCAATTTTTGAAGCACAGGGTTTTATAAATCCCTTTAAAGGAAAAATTGTAGTTTTAGGTACATCCCTTGCAGAAGACCAGGATATAAAACCAACCCCATATCTGAGTTATGGTGAACAAGATTATCTCATGCCCGGTGTAGAGATTCATGCCAACGCAATTCAACAAATGCTGAATGCAGATTATATACAGATGCCAACCGGAACTTTAGAATATAAGACCCGATTTAATAAGGATCATTTACTCATTATCTCCTTATTTATAGTTGTTACATTACTCCTGGTTACCAAAACACCACCAATATGGGGATTTGTAATTATGGCAGTGGAATTGATAATCTGGGTTTCCTACTCCATTGGCGCTTTCTTAACGGATTACCTATGGTTATATAAACTCATTGCCGGCCAGAATATAAATGTCCCGGGGTTAGGTGAATCGGCCATGATTCCAATATTATTTCCCGCAGCTTCTATCATCCTGCCTTATGGTATCAACCTGACCTATAAGCTTTTTACTGAGGGTCAAGACAAAGCATTCCTGAAAGCAGCGTTTGGTAATTATATTTCTCCTGAACTCATTGATGAAATGTTTGAATCTAAATCTGCACCATCTTTAGGTGGTGAAGAAGGTTATAAGACGGCATTCTTCTCTGATATTGCCAGCTTCTCAACCTTTTCAGAAAAATTAACAGCATCCGAATTAGTGGAGTTATTAAATGAATATTTGAATGAAATGACAAATATATTATTAGGGAATAAGGGTACTCTGGACAAATATATTGGAGATGCCATCATTGCATTTTATGGTGCCCCTGTTCAAACTGAAGACCATGAATATTTAGCCTGCCTCACCTGTTGTCAAATGAATGATAAATTAGAAGAACTCAGGCAGAAGTGGAAAAGTGAAGGAGATAAATGGCCTGAAGTTGTACACAATATGCGGCATAGAATTGGAGTGAATTGCGGTTCACTGGTTACGGGAAATATGGGGTCAGATATGAGAATGAATTATACCATGATGGGTGATACAGTAAATCTTACTGCACGATTAGAATCTGGTGCAAAACAATATGGGATAGAAACTCAGGTTGGCAGTAAAATTTACGAAGCCACAAAAGATAGATTCACCTATAGAATGTTAGATTATGCTGTGGTTAAGGGTAGAAGTCAACCTGAAAGAACATTTGAACTTATAAGTGAAAAAGGGAAAGAGCCTGAAGTTTATAAGGAATTGATTCCAGTATGGGATAAAGCAATCGAATATTATACTAATCAGGACTGGGATGACGCTATTAAGGTATTTAAAAAATGTGATAAGTTAGAAGAAGAATATATTGGGCGCCCAACGACTCCTTGTAAGGTTTATATTTCCAGATGTGAGGCATTTAAAGAAAACTCTCCTGGTAAAGATTGGAATGGCGCTTTTAAATTAACATCAAAATAATGGCTTCAAAGGGTCATATTCTCTGGGCGGATGATGAAATAGAAATGCTCAAACCTCATATTCTTTACCTTGAAAATAAAGGCTATCAGGTCACACCCGTTAAAACGGGGGAGGATGCCATTCAATTCTGTGATGAACAAAATGTTGATTTGGTTCTTCTGGATGAAATGATGACCGGGCTGGATGGACTTACCACCCTGAAACATATAAAAGAAAAACACTCAACTCTACCCGTGATCATGATTACCAAGAATGAAGAAGAATGGCTTATGGAAGAAGCTATTGCGGCTCAGATCACCAATTATCTCACCAAACCGGTAAATCCCAGCCAGATTCTCATTGCCTGCAAAAATGTTCTGGAATCACGGAAAATTCAGTCTGATCGGGTTGCAGAAGATTATTTGAAATCCTTTCAGAAAATTGCTGAACAAATAGAACAGGCGATCAGTATTGAAGATTGGTACACCATTACCGATAAATTGACTGACTGGTTGGTCAAATTTGATAATTTGGGCGATCAGGGCCTAGGCCAATTATTGGAAGAACAATGGAAAGATGCAAATCAGCAGTTTACTAAATTCATTGAGACAAATTATGAAGACTGGCTCCATTCAGAAAAAAAGCCGCTTATGTCTCCAGATGTAATTCCTTCATATATTCAAAATAAATTACAAAATAATGAGAAAATAGTGTTGATAATAATGGACTGTCTTAGAGCGGACCAGCTGAAAGCAATGACAAGTCAGTTAGCCCAAGTATTTCATATTAACACCAATTATTATCTATCCATCCTTCCCACCGCTACTCCCTATTCCCGAAACGCAATATTCAGTGGACTTTATCCCAATCAACTACAAAAGGAATATGGTGACCTATGGCAGAAAATGTGGCAGGATGAACATAGTATGAATCGTTTCGAAAACAAATTTCTAAGGGATCATTTAAACAGGTTGGGATTCGAGTCAAAATCCATCCATTATCATAAAATCATCACCTATGAAGAGGGAAATAAATTAGAAACCCGAATTGGTGAATTTAAAGAAGTGGATTTGTTGGCCCTGGTAATAAACTTTGTTGATATTCTTGGGCATTCCCGATCAGAATCTGATATTCTTCAGGAGATGGTCCCGGATGAATCTGCTTATCGGAAAGCAATTTGTGCCTGGCTGCAAAATGCCTGGCTCATGAATGTGTTAGAGGAAATCAGTTCATGGGGACATACCGTATTTCTTACCAGCGACCATGGGAGTACCAGGGTTACAAAACCGGTACAAATTAAGGGGGACAGGGAAACCTCTACAGGCATCCGCTATAAATATGGTAAGAATATTAAAATGCCAGATAAAACCGGGTTAACCATTCCCAATCCAGAAAGCTTTTTCCTACCAAAGCATGATATAAATACCAATTATCTCATTGCAAAGTCGGGGAATTTTTTTATTTATCCCAATGAGTACCATAAGTTTGCTAATCGGTACAAAAACAGTTTCCAGCATGGAGGTATCAGCTTGGAAGAGATGGTGGTTCCTATTGCTGAATTGACTGGGAAAAATAGATGAAATCTGGATGGTCAGGCGCTATAACAATGGATGTGGAGGAGACAATAAAATTAGGTGAACAATTTGCCGATTTTATAGAAAGAGGAGATGTGTTTGCATTTGTGGGAGAATTAGCCTCCGGCAAAACAACTTTTATAAAAGGCATATTAAAAGGACTTGATTTTAAAAAATCTGTTACTTCACCCACCTTCACTTTGGTGAATGAATATGATGCTAAATTCCCTGTAATTCATATTGATTGCTACCGAGAAGATGAATTGGAGCGCTGGATTAAATTAGGGCTGAATGATTATTTCAGTGATGAAAACATCGTTATTATTGAATGGGCAGATAAAATGCAGTCCTTGTTGCCCGATAATACATTCCAAGTTCATTTTAGTCACAAAAGTTTAAATTCAAGAGAAATAATTTTATCAACCACATGAATATTTTAGCAATTGAATCTGCTTCTACCATTTGTGGGGCTGCATTATTTTTAAATAATGAATTGGTAGAACTTGACGAAATTAATCAGCCACGAATTCATGGGGAGCGGCTTCCTTTGGTGGTACATGATATACTTTCGAATCATTCCATGGAGGTAGCTGAATTAGACGGCATTGCTGTATCGTCTGGTCCAGGTTCATATACCGGTCTAAGAATTGGTATGAGCCTTGCAAAAGGATTAGCTATGGCTGGGAATATACCCCTTATCCCCGTTCCAACGATGGAAGTGATGAATAGAAGTATTTCACAAAATGGAGTATATTGGTTACTTCTTCATTCTCATAAAAACATGGTTTTTATTCAACAGTTTAATTCCGGTAAACCAGACTCTGAAATTGAATGCGAACTATTTGACCCTAAAAAATATATTCCACGATTTGGGTTTAACCTGGATTCAATTTGTAAACCAGGTGATTATGAAATGGCACCAATGTCAGCCCAGTTTGTAGGGGAATTAGCACTGAAATATTTTGATAAATGGGCAAATATTGATTTAAGTCAGGTTACCCCCAATTATGTTACCAGTTTTAATTTAGGTAAGGGAGCGGGGGATTGATCATTTCTGCTCAATTAAGTCACCTGGATGAGATTGTTGCAATCGAAAATAGTTCATTTGAAAAGCCGTGGTCACGAAAGCAAATTAAAGATGATATTCAGGCAAATATTAATTCTGAAAATTGGGTATTTACTTTGGACCGAAAGGTTGTGGGGTATATTTTTGGGTGGATCTCCCAAAATGAGTTTCACCTACATAATATTGCAGTTCATCCAGACCATCTGAGAAAAAAAATTGGCAAGAAACTCATCCAACATATAATTTCAAAAGTTGTAGATCAAAAAGTAAATGTTATTTTATTAGAAGTAAGCATTAATAATATTTCTGCCCGAAAATGTTATCAATCTTTGGGTTTTGTTAAGGGGGGAGTACTAAAAGATTATTATTCAAAAGGGGATGATGCAATTTTATATAATTTGGAGATAAATTAAAATGGCAGAATGGTTTCGCCGAAAATCTGAAAAGATAAAAACTTTAGACAAAAGGGAAATTGCCGAAGGAATGTGGCTGAAATGTCCCCAATGCCAGGAAGTTGTGTATCGAAAAATGCTGGAAGAGAATCATTTCATCTGTACAAACTGTACTCATCATTTTCGCATTACCAGCGATAATTACATTCAACTGCTTATGGATGATGGAAAGTTTGAAGAAATTGCAGCGAATGTTCAATCAGTTGATCCCCTAAATTTTAAAGCTACAAAAAACTATACCGATCAAATTAAAACAGCTCAGGAGAAAACAGGCAATAAGGATGCTGTAAAAACCCTGATTGGAAATATTAATGGCATTAAAGCTGTTTTAGCCATAATGGATTTTTCGTTTATTGGCGGGAGTATGGGATCAGTTGTGGGGGAAAAAATCAGCCAGGCAATTGATCGTGCTGCGAAAGACCATCTCCCATTGGTTATAATAACTGCTTCTGGTGGTGCAAGAATGCAGGAGGGCGCTTACAGCCTCATGCAAATGGCAAAAATCAGCTCAAAACTTGCCCGCTATTCCGATTTGGGAGGTTTATATATTACGGTGATAACGGATCCCACAACCGGAGGAACAACTGCCAGTTTTGCCATGCTTGGTGATATAATACTTGCTGAGCCAAATGCCCTCATCGGATTTGCCGGCGCCAGGGTCATTAAACAAACTATTGGAGAAGAATTACCCGAAGGGTTTCAACGATCTGAATTTCTGCTGGAAAAAGGATTTATCGATCATATTGTTGGAAGGAAGGAATTAAAAACAACTTTAAGCGATTTATTTTCATTTTTCAATTTTGGGGCATCTGAAAAAGAAGAATTATCTGAGGTTGATGATAATGAATAAACAAACGGTAGCTGTTCTTGATTTCGGCTCCCAGTACACACAGCTCATAGCTCGGCGAATAAGAGAACAAAATGTGTATTCAGAGATTTTACCACATACCATAACCGCTGATGAGCTTAAAATAAAAAATGTACCGGCAATTATTCTTTCCGGTGGACCCTCAAGCGTTTATGATAAAAATGCTCCCCAAGTTGATCCTTCCATTCTAAGTATGGGAATACCCGTATTGGGAATTTGCTACGGACTCCAACTTATGATTACCCAAAACGGAGGAAATGTCACCCATAAAGGACAAGGCGAATATGGCTTTGCAAAAATCCATACGGTAGGTGAATCTCCCCTATTAAAAAATTTAGCAAATGAATCCCAGGTGTGGATGAGCCATGGAGATGAAATTGACAGCCTGGGTAATGGATTTGAGATAATTGCTAAGTCCTCAAATGATGTGATTGCAGCTATACACCATAAAGATCAGCCCTTGTATGGTGTGCAATTTCATCCTGAAGTTATTCATACCCTCGAAGGCAAAACCATAATTTCTAACTTTCTTTTTAATATAGCTCAATGTACAGCAGATTGGACAGCTGCCAATTTTATTTCTGAAACTATTTCTAAAATTCAGGATATAACTGGCGCTAATGGTAAAGTCATCACCGGTCTCAGCGGGGGAGTGGACTCCTCAGTGGTGGGCACCCTTCTCCATAAAGCAATTGGTTTGCGATCAACCTGTGTATTTATTGATCATGGACTCCTCCGAAAGAATGAAGCAGATCAGGTGATGGGGTCTTTAAAAGAGGGTTTGGGATTGAACATCCACAAATATGATTATGCGGCAACTTTTTTATCCAAGTTGAAAGGCGTGACCGATCCTGAGAAAAAGAGAAAGATAATTGGTGAACAGTTTATCCGTGCCTTTGAATCTGTGGCAAAAGAAAAAGAAAATGCACAGTTTTTGGCCCAGGGAACTCTATATCCTGATGTGATTGAATCTGGCGGCAGCGCTCTGGGGCCAGCGGTAACCATTAAATCGCATCATAATGTTGGCGGCTTACCAGAGAATATGGATTTTGAACTTATAGAACCTATCCGGGATTTGTTTAAAGATGAAGTCCGGCGAGTGGGTCGTGAATTGGGTTTGCCTGATTTTGT
>SCKP01000031.1:0-1507 GCA_004124405.1 Fidelibacterota bacterium
GCACAATCTGAAACATAGAAGCAACTATTAGGGACATAAATATTAACATCAGCATTGAAATTACAGGCAGTCTCATCTGTACAGCCATACACATCTTCTACAGGCTCCTCACATGAAAAGACTAGGAATAGTAATATGATTAAATACTTCTGCATTGGCTGTGGATAATTTACGGAAGGTACATAATAAAGCATATCAAGGTATGTGGAAGTATGATGATTTTTTGCTGAATACTTTTAAAATTTAATGCATTTTAATGCTCACCTAAAAGGAAGAACCCGCCCCCCAACAACCAGGGACTTGTCCCCAAGATTAAGTTATTTTTGATTCCAAAATGGGTGTTTGTCCCGCCCGCCACCCATAAGCTGGGTATTTATCTTTGTCTGATTGGGCAAGTATGCACAGTTATTATACTAAACTTACACCACACTTCACTGAGGTATGCATGTCGCATTTTGTGATTATTGGTATCACAATGCGCCATGTGATAGACTATGACGTATTTATGACGCTTTTTGACGGAAACAGGGTTTGAATACAGTAATAATTAGCATTAATTTAAGACTTCTGTTGTAGTAACTATTAACAGTCATATGTACGTTATTACCGAGGACAGAACGGTACTTAGTTATTACTTTGGAGAGGTGTCTGAGTGGCTTAAGGTGCATGCTTGGAAAGCATGTGTAGGCGCAAGCCTACCGGGAGTTCGAATCTCCCCCTCTCCGCATTAAAACCTATACCCAGCAGAAAAATGAAATACATTTTTCCAACTCTGGTTAGTATATAAGTTCTCAGGTCCACGGCTCCAAATAAACTCTAAAGGTCCCAGGGGAGACAGGAACGTAATACCAAATCCGGGGCAGAGGATATTCTCAGCAGAAATGTTGCTGTCGTCTGACTTTGCAGTAATGAGCCAGCTAAGAATAACATGTGCAAAGATATCCTTTTTATGCTTATAACGATATTCAAATCGAGAAAATAATAGCGTATTCCCCTGCAATTGAAATTCATTCAAGCCGACAAATGTTTGACTTCCATTTGATATAGTGGTTAGATTTTCAGGTAGGTCATTTAACCCCTGATGATAATAACCTGCAATCTGGAATGTATTGCGTTTTCGAGTAACAAACATATCTGCCGACCCTTGATATAGGTGATAATTAACCGATGAGCCCCATTCGGTACTGCTATTTTCATATTTACCTTGTACCACAATACCATTCATTGGGAAAAGTACATCATCCAAAAGGTCTAATTGTGCTGATAAACTGATGCCTGCAAAAATTTCTTTTTCCTGGGATGTATTTTCAGGCAGGAAGCTTTCCATTTTCCAAAAATATTCCAATTCAGTATTCCAGTAATTTTTTAATAATAAACCCATACCCGCAGTAATACCATCTGATAATAAGGTGTATCTCCCCCGATAATCTCCCTTATTGAAATATTGATAGTCATACTTGGAATTTGTTATTAGGAGTAAATGATAGACAGGAAAATTAAATTTGCG
>SCKP01000031.1:1517-19090 GCA_004124405.1 Fidelibacterota bacterium
ATTTGTTATTCGGAGGAAAGGATAGACAGGAAAATTTAATTTTCGACTGGGATAATAAATCGAAAACACATTTTTTCGAATACCGGCAAATTGAGTTTGGTTTTCAATTCTTAATCCCGGTATCCAATTACTGTTCAATTGCACATTTGCAACTCCCACAAAATCATAATAATTATCCCACCGCAATCCTAATTGAAATTTTCGCATGGAGCTTTCATTAACCTGAATTACAACGTCCACCCAACCCTCATTATTTGTATGGATTTCATAATAAAGGGTTTTGAAATACCCCAAGCTGTAAAGCTGAGAAATATTATCATCTAATTTTTCAATATCTAATTGAGTGCCGTTATCAATTGCGATATAATCCAATATAAATTTATCAGGCAGTTCATCATTCCCCTTAATGGTTACTTGTCTGATTGTTGGTTTTTCAATGTGACTTATTTGGGCAGCAGATCTCTCTCTATGTTTTGTTATTTCCTTAAGTTGAAGAAATATATCCCAATTGGAAATCACACCATCCTCACCAGCTTGAAACAAATATTTTATAGTGCTTTTGCGGTAGTCAGCAAGGCTTACATTTTTTATTTCCGGCTTTATTAAATAATCAGCGGCTTCCAGACTCTTAAACCATTTTTCATTACCGTGAACTGAGATAGATTGGTAAATAATGTCATAAATATTATTAAGGTTCACCTTTGTTTGAGCCGGTGAAGAAACATCAATGGCCAAAACGATATCTGCACCCATTTCTTTGGCAATATCAACGGGAAGATTATTAACTACACCTCCATCTACTAAGAGTGCATCACCCCATTCTACAGGGGCAAATATAGTTGGAATTGACAGAGAGGCTCTAAGTGCATTTGCCAGTGAACCTTCTTTAATAATGACTTCTTTTCCGGAAATTATATCAAATGCATTACAGCGAAAGGGGATAGGAAAATTATCAAAATCATAAACTTGCCCATATTTGCGGGTCCATTTACTAAGTTCAAGAATTATTTTCTGCCCGTAGATTAATCCCGTTGGAGCTACTGGCTTTACGCCTTTTAAATCAAAATTCAATTGATATTTACCAGTATCTTTTTTCCGGAAATAGGGCATAAATTTTCGTTCCGGCTCATCATTTTGAACTTCATACCAATCTGTTTCCAGCGCCATTATTTCGATTTCTTTGCCAGAATATCCCAGGGCATACATAGCGCCAACAATTGCGCCAAAGCTGGTCCCTGCAATATAATCTATTGGAATATTAAGTGAGTCTAATGCTTTGAGGGTAGCAATATGGGCAAAACCTTTGGAGCCGCCTCCAGAAAGGACTAATCCAATTTTGGGGGAATTGTTGGGGTATGCAATGGCTGCGTAGCAACATAATGAAATTATGAGTGATTTAACGGTGGTCATTTTCTAGATAAATCTAAAACCCCATGTCCATATTACCACCGCCATCTTCTTTCCTACCCGGGCGGTTTCGGTCTCGCTCCCTCTGCATTTGTCCAAATCGATATTTGATATTTATGGTGAAAGTTCTACCATGGCGGCTGGTTGAAACATCTGTAAATTCGGTGGCTTTAAAATACCCATTCGTAAAGGGTCCTATTAATGGTTTCTCCCGCTTCATTTGAAATCCACCGGCATCAAATAAATTATTGATACCCAGTGAAATGGAGAAGCGCTCTTCCATAAATGATTTTGAAATACCTGTATTTGCCCACATTGTTCCTTTAGCGCCAAATAAATCACCCCCGGGAACGGTCATCTTCATGAAAAAGAAGCCAAATTCAAAATCAAAATATTTGATGTATTTCTCAGGGAAATTAATGCGATTATACAGCATTATACGTTGGCTGTTACCATTGAGTTCATAATCACCGGTAGGGTCTTCTAATTTACTCAAATTATAACCACCACCAAATGTCTGGCCCATGATCATGGTAAAAAATTCAATACCCATATTTTCGCCTGAGGCTGCATTTACAAATGTTAATACATCACCTTCTATTAATTGACCATTTGACAATGTATCAAGATCATACCATTTGATGACATTTTCAAGTTGATGATAATATAAATTAGCGTAGGCAAATCCCATTGGAATGGGTGATTTAAATGAGAGTTCATATTGAGTGGAATATTCCGGTTTTAAAAATGGATTCCCCATAAAAATAAAATTATCTGCATACACATCCCGGGGGAATGGCCTGATTTGTCTTGACCCTGGTCCATGACCGCCTTCACCGGGTCGGTTTACCCGTTTGCTCATGCCAAACTGCAGGCTTTGCTTTTCCGTAATATTGTAGGTAAAATGCAGATTGGGATAGATGGTATGATAATCACTCACAAATACAGAATCATTCATCTCATTTAAAATATCCGCATAAATGATGGAGGAATAAGTATTGTTCGTAAAATTAGACTTAAATGAGATATTCTTATCCACATACTCATAGCGAATACTGGGTTTGATGCTGAATTTGTCATTGAGTTTATAATCAAATTCAAAAAAGAATCCATGTATATTTCTGTTATAACCAAAAGTATTTTCCCCTGAAAACACTCCCTCGTCTGCAGTAAGTTGAAAATTCATATTTTCATTATTATCTGTGAATTTTCCATCATAACCAAATTCTAATTTTGAATTTTCATTTAAGGGATGTTTATAGGAGAAATCCAATTGTGTTTCTGAAATATCCTGACCTAAATAGGTGGAATCCGCATCACTAGAACCCAAGACAAGTATTTTATATCCATTATCCTTTTTGAAATTGCTGCTGGCAGAGAATATTAATTCACGATCTGGATTATCATAAGTTTTGTTAATTTCAAAAAAACCTTCCAAATTATAATTATCATCGAAATCATAATCCTCAGTAATCCGGAGCGATGGAATAGGCAGAATATTATTTTGATTATTTACACCGTTTCGTAAATGAACATTATAATTCACTTCACCATTAACAACTAATTGGTCAGTAATAGAATAGTCTACGCCAAATTTTACAGAATGTCCAACTCGATCTGACTCATTTATAAAATCATAATAGATAGATTCAGTTGAATCTGGCAATATAGGCAATATATTAGTTGCATCATATTCTGTATCCACTCGCCTATAGCCATTCATATTCCGTTGGCGATTATTGAGACTGAGCGATGAATAAAGATTCCACTTTTCACTCTTGTAATTTCCATAGGTGGTAAATCCGTTCATATCCCCAATACTACCGTAGCTATTATGCTTGCCATTAATTTTTATGCTGCCGTTCAAACCTTCGTACTTGCCCTTTTTCAGCACAATATTGATTATTCCCGCCATACCATCCGGGTCATATTTTGCTGATGGCGAGGTAATGACCTCCACTCTATCAATGAGGGATGCAGGAATGTTATCCACATCATTTCCCCCTTCACCGGTTCGGTTGGGCCTGCCGTTAACCAATATTTTCACATTGGGATTGCCCCGTAATGTTACCTCCCCATCCTGGTCAACTACAACCATGGGGACTTTATTGAGCACATCCTCTGCAGTACCGCTGTCGGCAATGATATCATCAGAAGAATTATATATCAGTTTATCGGTTTCAAATTCGAAGATGGGTTTGTCATCAATTACTTTTACTGCCTCCAATTCAATGGCAGATGGTTGAAGTTTTATAATGCCGACATCCCTTGTTCGGGATCCCCTGAAAGACAGGGAAATTCCAGGAATGATTACAGGAGCATATCCCATAAATTCAATTTTTAATGAATAATTGCCAGGTCTAATTTTATCAATGTGAAATTTTCCTTGTGAGTTAGTTACTCCACCTGTAACAACTTGATTGTCTTCTCCCATTACGGATATGGAGGTGTATTCAAGGGGAATTGAAGTAAGGGAATCAATTACCGCTCCAGATATCTCACATCCCTTTCCCATCTGTTTACCATAACCACCACCTCCATGAGGTTGGGCCAAAAGAGTGGATAAAATACCAAAAATAAAAATGGTAATATATTTACTTGATGCCATTTTGTTTTATTTCCTTTGATGTATTTGAATTTAAATTTGAATCGATTTATAGACCTTAAATTTAGGACTTTTTACTATCCAGTCGGAGCGATGATTTGATATTTTTATTAATATTTTCAGCAGTTTTATTTGTGCTATATGCCTATGTGGGACTGCGATTTGTAATGACCCTGGATATAATGTCCAACTACAAATATTTACTATGCTTTACCCTCTTTGTATTTTATTGTTTTCCCATTATTGGAATTATCCTCTATTTTAATAAAATTGAAAATAATCTTTCCACGCTCATTCATTGGTTGGGATATACCGGACTGGGCTTTGTGAGTTTGTTGTTTTTTATTCAAGCAGGTGCAGATTTACTCTTACTCTTAAAATCACTTTTTGCTAAAGGTCATAGCTTTGACCCTCATCGCAGGGCATTCCTTGGTTTGTCTGCCAAAACAATAGTGGGGAGTATTGCCGGATTAGGCTCAATCTGGGGCATGTATAATGCCACGAAGGAGCCGGTGATTAAAAGAGTCGAAATAAAAATTGATGGATTACCGGAAAGTTTAAAGGGCTTTCGTATGGCACAGATTACTGATTTGCATGTGGGCAGCATGATCACCGGAAAATTTGTAAAAACAGTTACACGGAAAATTAAGGAATTGAATGCAGACATGCTTTTTTTCACTGGCGATGCTGCTGATGGATCGGTGCAGTCTTATGGAAAACATCTACAATCTTTGGCTGAAATAAATCCCAAGTATGGGAAATATTTTGTTACGGGGAACCATGAATATTATTCAGATATGAATGGCTGGCTGCAGTTAATTGAAGGTTTGGGATTTAAAATATTGGTAAATGAAAGTCAGAATATAATCGTTAATGATGCTACCATTATGATTACGGGAATTCCCGATCGCGGCGGCGGTCATTTTTCCTCATTTCATAAAACCAATATGGAAAAAGCCGTAGGGGGAATGAATCCCAGTGATTTGAAAATATTGCTGGCACATCAACCCAAAGATGTGGAATATGCGCTGAAATACGGGTTTGATCTCCAGCTTTCGGGGCATACCCATGGTGGGCAGTATTTTCCATTCAGCTTGTTGGTGCAATTGGCACATCCGTTTATAAAGGGACTCCACAAGCGGGAAAATACATGGATTTACATCAACCAGGGCACTGGCTATTGGGGTCCGCCACTCCGCATTGGCACTGAACCAGAGATAACGGAGATAACTTTGGTTTAAATTTTAAAACCCCTTGCGGAGAATCAAAAGAAAGCTCTATTTAATTATAGTAAATGTTTCTGCCTTAAACCGCCCATCAATAATTTCCCCTTTAACTTCCGCCTGGCGGATGGCTTCGCAGAATCCATCATCTGCATGGGCATCACCATGATCATGAATAGATGTCCCATCTACAAAATAGGATTTTCCATCAATTCGAACGGCTAAATCGCAGCCTGCTTTTCCGGTAATTCCAAATTGACACTGACCACAGGCTGCTTCTACAACTTGATTTATAGACATATTATTTCCTTTTGGTGATTCTGTGTTAGCAGGTAATACAGGCATGACTGCCATTTTCACATTAGGAATCTCAGGCATTTGTACTTCTGGCATTTCCGGCATAACTCCTTCTGTATGCTCAACTGGTTCCACAGGTTCTTCAGGCTCAATTCTTTCTGTTTGATTAACCGATTTAACCGCACAACCAGGGACTACAAACATAATAGAAATTATAAAAATTATAATCCTCATCTCATTTTTCCTTTGTTTAATTTGATACAATAATTTACGGATATGCTAAAGGCTGTGGACAGGATTTTATTGCAGCCATCGCTTTCATACTGGTTCACCCCCGGCCAAGGATATCATTACTCATTGGAAAAGGGATAAAATTTATTATCGACAGGCTTCTTATGGAATGGGGATTTTTCTGAATGAATAAACCCTGATATTTCTTTTTAATCAGTAAAAAGTCCAATTAAACTTCCCTACCCGTTTTGTTAATGAAAACCTCTTGGTGAAAAATATCCAAACACAAAATCGTAATATTCTTCTATATCTTATACTCCTGGTTCCGGGATATATTTTTTCTGCCACACATTCTGCAGAGGATTACCGGCATCGAGAAATAAAGGCTGTATTCTTAAATGAACATATTAGTATTGATGGAGTCTTGGATGAAAATTTTTATTCCTTAGCACCTATCCAAAACCTCATTCAGGTGAATCCGGATAATGGGGAATTGGTCACAGAAGAAACCCATATCTGGATTGGATATACGAGTGATGCTGTAATAGTTGGCGCCCGCATGTTTGACAGTGAACCTGATAAAATCATTTCCCGGGTAGGGCGGCGTGATTCATCTTCTGGCGGTGACGAAATTCAGTTTGCCCTGGATACATATTATGATGGACGTTCAGGATTTGCCTTTGGCATCACACCCTCTGGTTCTATTATGGATGGAAAACTGCAGAATGATACTGGTTTTGATATTTCCTGGAATGGTGTCTGGGAGTCAGCCGCCTTAATAGATGAACTGGGTTGGACGGTTGAAATGAGGATTCCTTTTTCTCAACTGCGCTTTGAGCGATCACCAGAACAAGTATGGGGAGTACAAGTTGTCCGTACAATAGCCAGGAAAAACGAAAGGGCTGCGCTCACCTGGTATCCAAGAGGAGAGACAGGAAATGTTTCCAGGTTTGCCGTGTTAAAGGGGCTGGAAAATATTACCCAGACAAAGCGGAAAGAATTCCTGCCCTATCTTACTGGTGGTGTTTCCCATTTGCCGGCTGAGTCCAATAATGCCATTGAAGGCAGCTTGCGCAATAATCTGGGGATTGGAACAGATATTAAAATGGGGCTTGGGAGCAGCCTCACTTTGGATGCTGCAATTAATCCTGACTTTGGCCAAGTAGAAGTGGACCCGGCTCAGATCAACCTCTCAGCATATGAAACATATTACCGGGAAAAACGTCCCTTTTTCGTTGAAGGCAAGGATATATTTTCCTTCGGTTCCGGCGGTCCCTCCAATAGGGATTATACCCCTTTTACCGTGCCGGATTTATTTTATTCCCGAAGGATCGGACGACCGGTGCAGGGCTATGTGGATGTAAACCCCGATTCAATTATTTATCCTGATGGCACTGCCATATTAGGAGCCGTAAAAATCAGCGGAAAACTGAATGAGAATTGGTCTATTGGGGGACTTAGCGCCCTAACCAATGAAGAACATGCCCGGGTTTTATTAGCATCTGGAAAAATTGAAAAAGAGCTGGTGGAACCTCTCAGTAGCTATAATCTGCTCCGGCTTTCCCGTGAATATGGTTTCGGCCGGGCAGGTGTGGGCATGATGGGGTCATTTGTAAAGCGAAATCTCAATGGCACAACCATGGAACACGACCTAAATTCCCAGGCAATCAGTTTAGGTGTAGATGGCTGGGTCTGGCTGGATGAAAATCATACCTGGGGATCATCCATAGCATGGGGTGGTACACACGTTTCCGGTACTGAAGAAAGAATATCAGACCTGCAGGAGAATTCCTCCCACAATTTTCAACGCCCTGGGCTGGACTATGTTGAAATGGACAGTAGCCTTACCAGTCTTAGTGGTTATTATGGCCGCTTTGTTATATCCCGTCAAAGGGGTCGAATGGATTTTAATTACGAAACGATTGTCATTTCCCCGGGATTTGACTCTAACGATATGGGTATCACCGGACAGACTGACCGAATATTTAACCGCATCAGCAGCGGCTGGAAATGGTTAGAGCCCGGCAATATTTTTCGATTTTCCACGCTGAATGCATCTGCTTGGTATCTCACCAACTTTGGCGGCACACGGTTGTCTACATTTTTAGGGGGGGTTCAGGGCCAGTTTCTTAATTACATGAGCATTTCAATATTTGGCGGCTGGGGTCCTGAAAATAAATCGGATCAGGTGCTTTGGGGCGGCCCTTTGGTGGTATCACCGTCCGGCTATTATACCTTTTTTAATTTCAATACGAATTACCAGAAAGACTTTGTATTGGGGATAGGATATCACCAGGGTGGAAATACGGAGGGGAATATTGATCGAACATCCAGTATTAATCTGACTTATAAATTAGGCAGCCGGCTGAAACTCAGTTTTTCGCCTTCTTATTCTAATAATCTGACAATTGTACAATATTATCCTTTTGAGGATACCACCGGCACACAACACGAATGGGGGGTACCTCAATTAAAGCAGGAAATGCTCAGCGCCAGTTTACGAATTAACTATACTTTATCCCCGCTGATGTCATTTCAATCATTCATACAGCCCTTCATTTGGCAGGGCATTTATTCAGACTTTAAGGAATTCACAACCTATGAGAAATATAAATTTAAGCGCTATTATATGGAAGATGAAATTTCAAATTATTCGGCATTGGTTTTCAATTCTGTATTCCGCTGGGAATTCCAACCCGGATCAACATTTTATTTTGTATTAACCCGTAGTACGGAATTAAGTTCTTCCAATGAAAAGTTTGAATTAATAAGTAACACAGTTGACCTGTTAAAAGTGGAAGCTGCTAATCATTTGGCAATTAAAATAACCTATTGGATTGACTGAATGAAAACTGAAATGGAATACCGCCGTCTGGGAAAATCTGGCTTGAAAGTCAGTGTTTTTTCTTTTGGCTCCTGGGTTACATTTAGTAATCAATTAAAAGAAAAAGATGCAACAGAATTAATGGAGTATGCCTATGATAATGGTGTTAATTTCTTTGATAATGCTGAAATTTATGCCAATGGTAAATCTGAAATTATCATGGGAAAAATCCTCAAAAAGACGGGGTGGAGCAGAGATACTTATATTCTCTCCAGCAAAGTATTTTGGGGTGGAGAGAAACCCACTCAAAATGGATTGAGCCGAAAACATATTACAGATGCCTGTCATGCTGCTCTGAAGCGCTTGCAGGTGGAATATCTTGATCTATTTTTCTGCCATCGCCCTGACCCTGAAACTCCCATCGAAGAAACGGTACGGGCAATGGATGTACTTATTCAGCAGGGAAAAGTCCTTTATTGGGGCACCTCTGAATGGGAGGCAGAACAAATAGCCGAAGCTTATGAAATTGCAGAAAAATTTAATCTTACACCCCCAACTATGGAGCAGCCCGAATATAATTTGTTTAATCGTGGAAAAATCGAGAAGGATTATCTACCCTTGTATAAAAAATATGGTCTGGGAACTACCACCTGGTCGCCTTTGGCTTCAGGGTTACTCACGGGAAAATATAACCATGGATTTCCCAGCAATTCACGGGTTTATGTGAAGGGCTATGAATGGCTGAAGGAAGAGTTTGAGTCGGAAAAAACTATTCAGAAAATTGGAAAAGTGAAAGAATTGCAGCTTATTGCAGAACGCCTTGAGATTTCATTGACGCAGCTATCTTTAGGTTATTGTCTAAAAAATCCCAATGTAAGCACCATTATTTTAGGAGCAACAAAAAAAGAACAATTGGAGGAAAATTTAACCACATTAAACCTGATTGATAAGATTACAGATAATACAATTAAAGACATAAACAAAGTATTGGATAAATGAATATTCCGGTGAAAATATGCGGCATTACATCCCATAAGGATGCCAAAATAGCTGTAAATTATGGGGCATCTGCAATCGGTATGATTTTCTTTCAGGGCAGTCCACGCTATGTTGATCCAGAAAAAGTGAAGAGTTGGATTTCAGATATACCAAAAAATGTCAAAAAAGTGGGCGTGTTTGTAGATGAAAAAATTGAAAATATCCACAATATAACAGGGCAACTTAAATTGGATTTCATTCAGCTCCATGGAGCTGAATCCTCTGAATATTGTGATAAAATGATCAGGCCAGTAATTAAGGTTTTCCGGGTAGGTGATGATTTTGATTCCACTGTATTGAATGATTATCAAGTGGCAGCCTTTTTATTTGACACCTACCAAAAAGGGAAGCCTGGTGGTACGGGTGAGAATTTCAACTGGGAATTAATTGCAGAGTTGAAAACGGATACTCCCATTATACTTTCTGGCGGCTTGAACTCTGTAAATATTCTAAATGGAATTAATGTCGTTAATCCATCTGCTGTGGATGTGAATAGTGGGGTAGAGTCTGCACCAGGAATTAAAGACGAAAAGAAAGTTGAAAATATTTTTACTAAATTAGAAAATACTAATGGAAATGGAAAATTATTCCAACGTTAATTATTTCATGGGAATAACAGGTGTCTTATAATCAACCAGATAATCGTGGACATTTTGAAAAGTTTGGTGGAAAATTTGTCCCTGAGACGCTCATTCCAGCTATAAACGAACTGGAGCAGCTATACTCTGAAATTAAGGATGATCCGTTATTTCAAGATGAACTATCCTCTCTATTAAAAGAGTATTCCGGTCGTCCAACTCCCCTTTATTTTGCCAAACAAATTTCTGAAGAACTGGGATTTAATGTATATCTCAAGCGGGAAGATTTAAACCATACCGGCGCTCATAAAATCAATAATGCATTGGGGCAGATTCTGTTGGCAAAGCGAATGGGAAAGACACGAATTATTGCTGAAACCGGCGCAGGTATGCACGGTGTTGCTACTGCCACTGTTGCGGCTCAATTTGGACTGGAATGTATAGTCTATATGGGCGAAGAAGATATTCGCCGTCAAAAACTGAATGTGTTCAAGATGAATTTGTTAGGAGCTGAAATTAGGCCTGTAACATCTGGCAGCAAGACATTGAAAGATGCCACTAATGAAGCCATCCGGGATTGGGTGACGAATGTAGAAAATACTTATTACTTAATTGGCTCTGTGGTGGGTCCCCACCCTTACCCTATGATGGTGCGGGATTTTCAATCTATAATTGGCAGAGAAACTAAAGAACAATTTGCCAAGAGCCAAGAGTTACCTAATGTGCTCATAGCTTGCGTAGGCGGCGGTTCAAACGCTATTGGCATGTTTTATCTATTCCTGGAAGAAGATGTGCGACTTGTGGGTGTTGAAGCAGCCGGGTTAGGTGTTGAAACTGAGGAGCATGCGGCTACCATGGCCAAAGGCGAATTTGGAGTTCTCCATGGGTCTGCCAGTTATTTACTGCAGACTGAAGATGGACAGATAAAATTGCCCCATTCGGTTTCCGCTGGATTGGACTACCCCGGTGTAGGACCAGAGCATAGTTACTTAAAATCAACTGGTAGAGTGGAATATGTATCTGCTACAGATGAAGAAGCAATCCAGTCATTTCAATGGCTCTCAGAAAAAGAGGGTATACTCCCAGCACTGGAAACATCCCATGCATTAGCATTTTTAAAACAAAGGGATAATAATATTCAAAAAGGTGAAAATGTAGTCATTTGCCTTTCCGGTCGCGGTGACAAAGATGTGCATACAGTGGCAGATTATTTGGGAAAGAAAATTTGAAGTCACCACTGAGAACACGAAAGGCATGGAGTGTTTTGAAAAGGAAAATTAATTATAATAATGCCTCTTTAACCCCATGCTTAGCTCAATGCTATGAATAGAATAAAGAAAATATTTCAAAACAGATCGGAAAAAGTTATTCCATTTCTAACTGCTGGATATCCATCGAAAGAGACAACCGTAAAAATGGTATTGGCAGCAGAGGAATCAGGGGCAGCTATGGTGGAATTGGGAATGCCCTTCTCGGATCCATTGGCTGATGGTCCTATAATTCAGGAAGCCAGTCTAATAGCCATTGAAAATGGTGTAAACCTACAATGGATATTAGAAGTTGTGGCTGAAATTCGTAAACAATCTGAAATTCCGTTGGCGCTAATGGGTTATATCAATCCTGTTATAAAATATGGGGTAGATAAATTTATTAAGGACTGCAAAAATGCAGGTGTGGATGGATTAATTATTCCCGATCTCCCGCTAGAAGAAGCGGAAGAAATTGTAAAATTGGCAAATGAGTCGAAAATTTGTATAATCCTTTTAGTGGCGCCCAACACTGCAAATGAAAGAATTCGAGAAATTTCAAAGATGGCGGAAACTTTGATTTATTGTGTAGCTATATTGGGGATTACAGGAGGAAAAGGTGCTCATAAGACAGAATTAAAAAAATATTTAAAACGGGTGGAAGAATTTAGTAATTGTCCCTTTGTTGTAGGTTTTGGAATTAAAGAAAGGGCGGATGTCATTGAAATAAACAGAATGGCTCATGGTGCGGTCGTAGGATCGGCTATCATTGAGCAGTTGAAAAACTGCAACGAACCGGTGAAAACAATTAGAAATTATATACAAAAATTAACCAAAGGAATAGAGTGAAAATAGGAATACAGGGCGGTAAAGGCAGTTTTAGTGAAGAGGCAGCCAAAACATTTGCAAAAAATCATGGAGTTGAAGATTATGAAATAGTATATCTAATTTCATCCATGGCAGTTTTAGAGTGCATTGAATCGGAAGGTGTTCAATTTGGAATCTTTGCCATGGAAAATGCACAGGGTGGAGTTGTGATAGAGTCTGTAGAGGCTTTGGCCCAACATCGCTGTAAAATATTGGAAATGTTTCATATTTTTGTAAACCAAAATTTATTGGCATTGCCAGGTATTCATGTAGGAGATATAACAGAAATACATTCCCATCAACAGGCCCTAAGGCAGTGTAAAGATTATTTAGCGGAACATTTCTGGACGCGCCCCCTGATTGAAGCAGATGATACAGCAGAAGCTGCCCGGCGACTGAGTGAAGGAAAATTGCCAGCAACAGCTGGTGTAGTTGGAAGTGATTATTGTGCAGAATTGTATGATTTAAACATTGTTGAAAATGGAATTCACGATTTAAAAAATAATATAACTTTATTTTTAGGAGTTGAAAAAATGGATAACGATAAATGAAAACAGTAGGTATTATCGGATATGGCCGCTTTGGTCAAGTATTGGGGGATTTATTAAAAAAACAATATGAGGTGAAAGTTTATGATCCGGAAATTAAAGCTGAAGATTTAACTTGCGGTCTGGAAGAAGTTTTGGAATCGGTTTTGGTATTTGTTGCAGTTCCCATAAGGGTATTCGAAGCTGTTATTCAAGAAATATCCCAATATAAGTTATATAACACAACTATTATTGATGTATGTTCTGTGAAGGTCTATCCTGTTGAAATTATGGAAAAATATTTACCGGAACATGTGGGTATTATTGCCTCACATCCTCACTTTGGTCCAGATTCGTACTCTCCATTTAGAGAGTTGAAAACTACCCTGTTTCCCGTTAGAGATAATTATAAACGAATTAAGGAAGTCAAGGCATTTTTTGAAGACAATTCCATCCGGACGATTGAACTTTCACCAGAGGAACATGATAGAATGGCGGCATCCAGCCAAGGGGTTACCCATTTCATTGGCCGGGTCCTGAATGAAGCTGGTGTGGTTTCAACGAAGATAAACACCTTGGGGTTTAATGATTTATTAGGAGTAATAGAACAAACCTGTAATGATAGTTGGGACTTATTTCGGGACCTGCAAAAATATAATCCTTATACCAATGAAATGATAGACAGATTGGTTGAAACAATTGGTAAGTTGCACAAACAAATTAAAGATAATGAGGATTAGAGGTGAAATAAGCCTACCTGGTGACAAATCCATTTCCCATAGAGCGCTTATGTTTGGGTCTCTAACGGATGGAGAGTGTGTTATACACAATATATCCACAGGGGAAGATGTAGAATCAACACGAAAATGCCTAGCGGAATGTGGTATCCAAAGTCAAAAGTCAGGAAAGACAGTTCGAATAAATGGTGGAGTATTTTCAAATCCTGGTAAACCACTCTATTGTGGTAATTCTGGCACCACCATCCGATTATTAGCAGGATTATTAGCAGGCAAACGGATTACAGCAGAATTCATAGGCGATGAATCACTTACCAAGCGACCCATGAACCGCATTATTGCTCCATTAATTGAAATGGGAGTGATAATCGAATCAAATAATGGACACATCCCTTTCACAATTAAGCCTAGAGAACTAAATGGAATATCATTTGTTCCTTCAGTTGCATCTGCTCAGGTTAAATCCTGTATTATGTTGGCCGGGCTTGGGGCTAATGGGCAGACGGTCATTGATGAAAATGTGAAAACACGGGATCATTCTGAGATAATATTGAAGGAATTAGGAGCGCCTGTTTCATCAAATGGGACTATTTCCATAAACCCATTATCCAGACCCTTACAGCCATTTGAAATAACTGTTCCAGGGGACCCTTCCTCAGCGGCATTTTTTGCAGCGGCAGCAGCATTAATTCCGAATTCTTCCATAACCATTAAAAATGTATTGGCAAATCCCACCAGGATCGGCTTTTTCCAAGTGCTTAAGAAAATGGGTGGTGGCGTTGAATGGCAGAATATGCGAAAGGAATGTGGAGAATCTGTAGGAGACGTACATGTTTTCTGGGAACCCTTAAATGGAATTGATATTACTTCAGAATTGGTTCCATCTGTTATTGATGAACTGCCAATAATCGCAGTACTGGCAACTCAGGCTGACGGTCCTACCACAGTTTCCGGAGCTGAAGAGCTTCGTATGAAAGAATGCGACAGAATTAGAGCCGTCTGCGAAAATTTATTGGCAATGGGCGGGGAAGTAATTGAAAAGAAAGATGGGTTTATTATCAATCAATGTAATACATTGTATAATACAAATATAAAAACCTATGGCGATCATCGCATAGCCATGTCTTTCACAGTGGCCGGGCTGCTTACCGATGCTAGAAATATATTAGATGATGAGGATTGCATTAATATTTCATTTCCAGAATTCCATAAGGTATTGACACAGGTCATGGGATGAAACAATTTGCAGTCATAGGCAATCCAATTGAGCATAGTTTAAGTCCAGATCTTCATAACTATGTGTATAAGTTGCTTTCCATTAACGCATTATATAAGAAGAAAAAGGTTTTTCATAGTGAATTGTCCCAAATAATGGATGACCTCAGAACTGGTGAGCTTAATGGTGTAAATGTGACCATTCCACATAAAGAAAATGTAATAGAATATCTTGATGAGATAAATCCGAGAGCAAAAACTATTGGTGCAGTGAATGTTATACATAAAAATGGCGACAAACTATTTGGTAATAATACAGATTGGTTCGGGTTCAATAGTGCTTTAAAAAAAAATGGAATTGAAGTTATAGGGAAAGAGGTAATTGTATTAGGTGCAGGGGGAACATCTAAATCGATTTTATTTGCATTAAAGCAATCTGGTGTAAAAAAAATTGTACTATTAAACCGGACACTTCAGAAAGCCGTGGAATTACAAGATGATTTTGTTTTTCCCTATTCATTAGATGATTCGGTGCAAAAGATAAAAAATGATTCAATCATAATAAATACCACACCGATTGGCATGCAGAATGAACAATGTCCTATTGATTTAGGCTTGCTTCACAAAAATCAAACATTAATTGATGTTATTTATACTCCAATGGAAACGGCTTTTTTAAAATTAGGAAAAAAAATTGGCGCAAAAACTCTTAACGGATTAGACATGTTTATATATCAGGGCTTAACATCAATGGATTTGTGGTTTGGGGAAGATATTTCAAAGAAGGTAAATTTCACCCAACTAAATACTTATTTAAAGAACAAATTATGCTAACAAGAATAAAATACCTCACAGCCGGTGAATCCCATGGCAAAGGGCTATTGGGAATATTAGACAACATTCCAGCAGGACTGGAAATTTCAGAAGATTATATTGCCAAACAGCTTTTCCGCCGTCAGCAGGGACATGGCAGGGGCGGCCGCATGAAAATTGAAAAAGACAGGGCAGAAATTTATACTGGCGTCCGTCATGGAAAATCCCTTGGTTCACCTATTGGATTGATCCTCCCCAATAAAGACTGGGTAAACTGGACCAAGAAAATGTCGTCTGAACCAGTGGATGAAGAAATTAAGAAGGTCACCCTCCCCAGACCGGGTCATGCGGATTTAGCCGGTGTTCAGAAATTTGACTTTGATGATATCCGTAATGTACTGGAACGATCATCAGCCCGTGAAACTGCCATGCGGGTGGCCTTAGCATCCATTTGCCGGAAACTGCTTAAAGAAGTTGGTATTGAAGTGGGCAGCCGGGTGACCCAGATTTACAATGTGAAGGATGAGACTCCTATGCCAAAAGGAATATCGCCGGAAGCCCTAAATGAAATGGCAGATAAATCATCTGTTCGTTGTCTAGATAAAAATGCAGAAACTGAAATGATTAATGCTATTGATAATGCCAAAGCAGAAGGTGATTCAGTGGGTGGTATATTTGAAATTATTGCTACAGGACTACCCTACGGATTAGGATCACACACCCAATGGGATAAGAAACTGCATGCCCGCATTGCCGAATCTATCATGTCAGTAAATGCCTTCAAGGGTCTTGAGATCGGCATGGGTTTTGAAGAAGCAGGAAAGCTTGGCAGTGAAGTCCATGATGAGATCGGTTGGGATGGAGAAAAATACATTCGCCACTCCAATAATGCCGGGGGAGTTGAAGGGGGTATGAGCAATGCCCAGCCCATTGTCATCCGGGCGGTGATGAAACCCATTCCTACGCTCATTAAACCTCTGCGATCTGTGGATATTGAAAGCAAGGAAGACAAGCTAGCCCACAAGGAGCGCACTGATTCCTGTTCGGTGCCGGCAGCTTCCATTGTGGCTGAAGCCATGCTCTGCTTTACACTGACCGATGCCCTGCTGGAAAAATTCGGCGGCGATACGATGGAGCAGTTGAAGGCACATATGAAGGTATCGGCGAAATATTAAAGGTTTCTATTTATCAATGAATATTTTAGAGTTACAGTAAATTTTGAAGAATACTAATCTCTTCCTCATTGGCATGATGGGTAGTTGGAAGTCCACTGTGGGGCGAAAATTAGCCGAAGTACTCAATCTGGAATTTATTGACACAGACGATGCTATTGAAGAAATAACAGAAATGAAGGTAGCCGATATTTTCCGGGAGTTTGGCGAAAATAAATTTCGAGAAATGGAAACGGCTTTTTTTGTAGAGAAAGCCAAGCAGAACGGACAGTTGTTTTCGACTGGTGGCGGGATAGTCCTCAGCGCTGAAAATAGGAATGTATTGCAGGAAAATGGTATAACCTTTCTATTGGATGCATCTCCCCAAACCTTAGCAAGTCGAATCCATAAAACAAGTAAACGCCCACTTCTCCCTGATAGTGATAATTTGGAAATGAGGCTGCAGCAAATTTGGGAGGAACGGCATCAATTTTATCTGGACAGTGCCCATCATGTTATTCTAACCGATGATCTAGAACCACCACAGGTATTGGATGAGATATTAAAGATATTGGAAGTTTCTAGTGCAGACCATTAGCGTAGCACTGCAGAAGCGCTCCTACCCAATCTGGATTGAAAACGGACTGCTGACAAAACTACCCGAATTGTTAAAACCCATGAATCATGGGCAGAAATGGGTTGTTTTTTCACAGGATGGGATTTTCAGGCTTTATGGCAATGAATTTTTGGATGACCTCAAAGCTGCAGGATTTAATGTAAACACGATTTTACTTCCGGATGGCGAAAAAGCCA
>SCKP01000032.1 GCA_004124405.1 Fidelibacterota bacterium
ACTTATTGGACTTACTACGACATGGGAATATTATTTTAATCGTTTAAGACCAAATTCTTACCAGAAAAACAGATCACCTTACCAATGGATGAAACAGGCGGGAATCAAATCCAAAACAGGTGAAAACGCCTGTCTCTGGATTGTGACAATTTTAGCATGATAAAAATTATAAACATTTTGACTTTAATTTACCACAAGGCGGGGATAAGGTCTGTAAATTTGACGATATTGAAAAAATTGTTTGTTGTTGATCTAAGTATTTTCAGTATAAATTTGCTTATTGGGGGGTTGAAAAAAATATAGCTTTATGTACCACTCACTTGTTTTATTAAGGTTTAATTTAAGGTAATCTATCGCAGTTTTCTTTCCCTCAGAGATAACACTTTTGGCATCATACATATATAGATTTTAGAGTAAGAAATACCTCCCGCCTGGTGCTACTTAGATGGCATGGGACGGCCAGGCTGGACAGGAGCCCTCCGGTTTACCGGGGGGTTCCTATTTTTAAATGGTACAGATAAGTTCTTTTAAGGGAGTAAATACAGTTATTAACTTATTAGCTGTGCAAAATGGATATGAACTCTAATAATATTTTTCCGCTAGAATCAGATTTTCTGAATAAATATCTCAATGACTGGGAAGTTGATCTGACACATGTGAGTATCAGGGAATTAAACCGACTGGTAGATGAGCTCTCTGAGCATTTTGATGTAGAATTTCTTCGTTTTGAATTTGGTATTCCTGGGCTTCCACCAAATAAAATTGGTCCAGAAGAAGAGATTCGAATCCTTCAGGAGAATCCGCGAATTCCTTCAACCTACCCACCATTTGATGGAATTCCTCGATTAAAAGAAGCTGCATCAAAATTTGTAAAAAAATTCATGGATATTGAAGTGCCTCCCAAATCATGTGTACCCACAGTAGGTGCTATGCATAGTGGATTTATTTGTCAATCCATTGTGGGCCGGAAACAACCTGAATCAAATACAATCCTCTATTTGGATCCAGGCTTTCCTGTAAATAAACTGCAAACCAAATTTCTAGGACTTCAGGAACAATCAATTGATCTTTTTGATTATCGGGGAGATGCTCTCATTAATAAAATTGAAGAGATATTTTCTGCAGGTGAAATTGGCGGTCTTCTCTGGTCTAGTCCCAATAATCCCACATGGGTTTGTCTTAAAGAAAGTGAGTTAGAAGGTATTGGTAATCTCTTAACCAAATACGATGTGATCGGCATAGAAGATGCTGCCTATTTTGGGATGGATTATAGGCAGGACTATAGCCAGCCTGGAATACCACCCTTTATTCCAACTATCGCCCGCTATACGGGTAATTATTTTTTGACCATATCCAGCTCTAAAATATTTAGTTATGCAGGTCAGCGAATTGCCATTACGGTTATATCTCCTGAATTAATGGAAAAGCGATATAAAAACCTTAGGCAATATTTTGATACTGAACGAATAGGGCATGCATTTGTACATGGGGGTATTTATCCAACTACCGCAGGAGTGCCTCAAACCCCACAGTATGCATTAGCAGCATTGTTTGAAGCCGCCTCCAGTGGGGATTATAATTTTTTAGAAGAGGTAAAAGTGTATAGCAAATTGGCTGCAAAAATAAAAATTATCTTCAAAAAATATGATTTTGATTTAGTATATGATAAAGATATGGGTGAACCAATAGGCGATGGATTCTATTTTACCGTTTCTCGCCAGGGGATGACGGGTGCTGAACTTTTATTTCAGATGCTGCGCTACGGGATGGCAGGTATTCCACTCAGTACTACCGGTTCAACCAGGGAAGGTATTCGTATTTGTGTCTCCATTATCCGCGAATCACAACTGGGTGAAATGGAAAATCGTCTGTCTGCCTTAAATCATCATCTCCAGCCCAATCCGGTTTAATCTTCCTTATATATTAGTTTCCAGTAATTAATTTTTCTTTATTAAGCAGAATTATACTTACCCCCACATAGATAAATACCATAATTACCTAAATAATTAATAATATTATAAAATAATACTAATATATTGTTGCATTTATAGCAAGTAACATAATAATATTAGGCATGCCTCCAACTGTAAATATAGCTGAAAGTGAAGTAATTAATCTAGATCAGGTAGATCGGGATATTCTGGAAATCCTTCAGAAAGATGGTCGCTCCAGTGCAAGTTTTATTGCTAATGAAATCGGAATGTCTGTCCCGGCAGTGGCAGACAGAATTAAAAAATTACAAGAATCAGGTGTGATTAAGGGATTCACTACTTTGTTGAACCATAGAAAAGTCGGATTGGATGTATCAGCATTTATAACCGTTATTTCAGAATCATCCAGTCATTATAGTGATGTAGTGAGGGAAACCAACAATAGCCCTGAAATAATACAATGTTTTACCACAACCGGAAATGGATCGCATGTACTTTTAGCGCTGGTTGAAAATACGCATAGTCTTGAAAGGCTTTTACGAAAAATACAGAGTTGGCCCGGTGTAATGCGTACAGAAACTCAGATTATTTTATCATCTTATAAGGGCATTAATGCGGTCTTGATTCCCTGATATAAAATTTAATTATATATACCCTTAACAATTAAATAAACTAACAGGAGAAAAGAGAATGGGAAGAATTAAAGCAGAATATATTTGGATAGATGGTCATAAACCCACAGCAAAATTAAGATCAAAAACAAAAATAATCGATGACCCCGTAAAGACTGTAAATGACCTGCCAATTTGGGGATTTGACGGATCCAGCACCATGCAGGCTGAAGGAAGTGATAGTGACTGCGAACTCATGCCAGTTTATTTTGCACCGGATCCCATCCGTAGCGGAGACAATTTACTGGTGATGTGTGAGGTAAACAATGCTGACGGAACACCGCATGTATCTAACACTAGAGCACAACTGAGAAAAGTAGCTGAAAAATATAAAAGCCAGGAATTGTGGTTTGGTATTGAACAGGAATATACCTTTTTTCAGGGACGTAATCCCTTAGGTTGGCCCGAAGGCGGTTACCCGGCTCCACAGGGTCCCTTTTATTGTGGTGTGGGTGCCGATGAAGTCTATGGCCGGGATATTGTTGAAGACCATATGGAAGCATGTATGACAGCTGGTCTCATGCTGTCCGGAATTAATGCTGAAGTCATGCCCGGTCAGTGGGAATTCCAGATAGGTCCATTAGGTCCGTTAGATGTAGCCGATGAGTTGTGGCTTGCTCGCTGGCTTCTCTACCGTATTGGTGAAGATTATGGCGTAAATGCCACCCTGCACCCCAAACCGGTTAAAGGCGACTGGAATGGCGCTGGGGCACATACCAATTTCAGCACAAAATCCATGCGGGAAGATGGCGGAATAAAAGTCATTATTGAAGCCTGTGAAAAATTACAGAAAGCACATAAGCGTCATATGGGTGTTTATGGCGCCCATAATGAAGAGCGGCTCACGGGTCTCCATGAAACCTGCAGCATCCATGAGTTCAGGTATGCTGTCAGTGACCGGGGTGCTTCTATCCGTATTCCCATGGCTACCGATAAAGCGGGAAAAGGCTATTTAGAAGATAGACGGCCGGCTGCCAACATGGATCCCTATCAGGTTTGCACTGCAATTATAACCACCGTGTGCGGAAATTCTGACTCAACAGTAGAAGATAAAACCGAAAAGGTTTCAGAAGCTGTGAGTTAATACAAGATTACCTTCCTCCTCCGTAAAGGGATGCGTTACTTAATTTGACACAATCCCTTTGGCAAATGAAAACTCCCGGGAATTGGGCTCCCGGGAGTTTTTGTTTATAAATTTATATTCTAATTGTTTAAACCTATAGAAAATTAAAAAAACTCCCCATTCATTTTTTTCACCCACTCCCCTATTTCATCCCGTACTTTTCGAAAAACTTCCAGTTTTTCTTCATTATTCCCCATGGCAATTACAGGATCAATAAAACTACGGTGAATTATAGTTTCACATTCCCCTGAAAAAACGGGACAAGATTCACGGGCATTATCGCATACAGTGGCAACTATATAAAAATCATCATCCAGATATTCTTTCACAGATATTGGGTGATGCTGCGAAATATCAATCCCCAATTCTGCCATTACTTTTACTGCATGTGGATTTATTTCATTCTCTGGTTTTGTACCTGCGCTAAGTGCCAGCCACCCAGCTTTTTGTGCAAATCCCTCTGCCATTTGTGAACGGCAGGAGTTTCCCGTACATAAAAATAGAACCTTTTTCATTTTTTACTAATCTCCCAATAACTAATAGAATCCTTTGAAAAACCATTATAATGGTTTAGATATACTTAAAATATCAAGTAACCCACGATTTGAATCGTGGGCTAACCGTAGAGATATCAAAATGAACCGATTCAACGGTTTATACAAATAATTGGTTTTTCAAAGGATTCTATTAACTGTTTAACTAATTACTATTCCCATTTTGAAACTTAGGCTTAAATTTCACTATGAAGAAAAAGATTTTGATTAGTGCCTGTCTTTTAGGGAAAAACTGCCGCTATAATGGAGGGCATTCCCTGCTGGAGGAGTTAAATGGATTGGATGTGGATTGGATTCCTGTTTGTCCTGAAGAATCTGGTGGATTGGGAACACCTCGACCCTCGGCAGAAATGCAGGGAAATGCTGAAGGCATTCTAAATGGCAAAGGAAAGGTAGTAACAAATAAGGGAAAAAATGTTACACATGAATTTATTCGAGGTGCGGAAATATCTTTGCAATTGGGTTTGGAGGTTGGAGTAAAAACGGCTATATTAAAATCAAAAAGCCCATCCTGTGGAATTGGTAAAATATATGATGGATCATTCACAAAAACATTAAAAACAGGGAATGGTATTTTTGCCTATTTATGCCAGGAAAATGATATCAACTGCATTTCTTCTGATAACATTAATCAAATAAAAAAGACCTTAGCAAAACTCAAATAGTCTTACTTTTCCACCTTGTTTGTAAAACCAATTTTCGGAGAATATATTTATTACAATTGATGGTATAATACTTATTTCAGTATTGCTGGTAATGGTTGTGTTTTTTGTCATGGAAATACTGCCCATTGAAGTTACTGCCATGGGTGCAATCGGCGTTTTACTTTTATTTAATGTCCTAACCTGGCAGGAAGCCATTAGTGGATTTAGCAATCCGGCAGTGATAACGATTGGAGCTATTTTTATTCTGAGCAGGGCCTTGGTAAAGACTGGGTTTCTGGAAGTGTTTGCTGATTTCCTTGCAAAAAAGGGTGGTAATCGAAAGTGGCTAACTATTTTCATTTTTCTTTTTACCGTATCCATCATTTCAGGGTTTATTAATAATACCGCAGCCGTTGCAATATTTATTCCCCTGGGTATCGATCTCTGTCAACGATTTCATATCAGTCCTACTAAAGTTTTACTCCCTTTATCATACGCAGCAATATTTGGTGGTACGCTCACCCTCATAGGTACATCCACCAACTTGGTTGTAAGTTCTATCATGGAGGAGATGAATATGGCTCCATTTTCCATGTTTGAATTTACAAAATTAGGATTAATATTCCTGGTTTTGGGCACACTCTACAACATGATTATATCTAAATGGTTTATGCCCTCACGGTCTATTATTTCCTCTCTCACCAGAAAGTATCATATGGGTAGTTTTTTAACAGAATTCAAAGTAGGTGAAGATTCACCCCTAATTGGGAAAACCTATAAAGACTTGGATATCTCCCAAAAATATAATCTCCAAGTATATAAAATCATTCGTGATTCAAAAAATATTCGCTTTAATTTGCAAAATATTATTATCCGCGAAGGTGATATTTTTCTGGTTCATATAAATGTGAAAGATATGTTGAAATTCAAAGATGATATGAAAGTTCTCCTTCTAACAGATGTGAAAATGAACGTGGCAGAATTAACCGGGAAAAACCATGTAATTGTGGAAGGGCTCGTTTCCCAGCAATCTGCATTAATTGGTAAAACGCTCCAAGAATTTGATTTTAGAAATCGCTATGGATCCTTTGTTTTAGCTATAAAGAGACAACGTGAATTACTTCGGGATAAAATTGCCCATATCCGCCTGAAATTTTCTGACACCCTTTTAATAATGGTTCCGAAGGAAAGGTTAGAAATTCTTCGGACAAGTAATAACCTCATTGTTTTGGAAGAATTGGATATTCATCTCAGGTATGAGCGCTTTTGGTGGTTTTCTATTTTAGTAATCCCTGCTGTAATGTTACTGGCTGCATTCGGTGTAATACCAATTGTGAAAGCCGCCATTTTGGGGGCCATTTTATTGTTGGTTATGCGGACACTTTCAATACAGGATGCCTATGAGTCTATTAGCTGGTCAGTTATTTTTCTCATTGCTTCCTTAGTCCCCATGGGAATTGCCATTCAAAAAACAAATCTCGATGAGGTAACAGGTAATCTCATTATTGGAATTGGTACACTCATTGGCGGTGGCGAAGGTTTAGACCCAGTTATAATTTTAGCAGTACTGTATGGGGTTACATTTATTTTATCAGCATTCATTTCAAATGCAGCTGTTGCGGTGATGCTTACACCCATCGGGATAATGTTGGCTACCATTCTCAATGTGGATCCGCGCCCATTTTTGGTAGCAATCTGCTTTGGGGCTTCCTGTAGTTTTATGACTCCAATGGGATATCAAACCAATATGATGGTATTTGGTCCCGGACAATACCGATTGAAAGATTTCTTCCAAATGGGTATTCCCCTTACAATTATATTCTGGTTTACCGCAGTTTATTGTATTCCAAGATTTTGGGCATTTTAATCAAGGATATTTATAAATGCTAAAGTTCATGTTAATTATATTGGATGGCTTTGGACTTCGCCAAGAAAAAGAAGGGAATGCCGTAGCACTTGCAAACACTCCTACTTTGGATAGAATGATGAATGATTGTCCTCTATCAAAAATTGAAACCTCGGGAATATTTGTGGGCTTGCCAGATGGAATTATGGGTAATTCTGAGGTGGGGCACATGAATATGGGTGCCGGCAGGATTGTTAAGCAGGATTTAGTCCGAATAAACGATTCGATTAAATCCAATGAATTAAAAAATAATTCCCACCTTCAAAATGTATTTAATCATGTAAAAAATAAGGATAGCACGCTGCATATAATGGGCTTAATAAGCGATGGGGGAGTCCACAGTCATTTGGATCATTTGGAGTATATTTTATCAACCGCACGGGATAGGGGAGTTGATAAAATTGCAATACATGCCTTTATGGATGGTCGGGATACATCACCTGTGAGTGGCATTAATTTCATAATTAAGTTAGAAACTTTCCTTGACTCTGATGATAATTACACGGTGGCAACCGTATGTGGGCGTTATTACGCAATGGATAGAGACAATCGATGGGAAAGGGTTGAATCTGCTTATGGAATGCTCATCCATTCCGAAGGAGAAAAATTTCCTGATGCAGCGACCGCCATCCAGGCATCTTATGATAATGATATCACGGACGAATTCATAAAACCAGCTATTATTGGAGAGCCTTGTCCGATTCAAAATGGGGATGCGCTGCTATCATTGAATTTCAGGGCAGATAGAATGCGGCAAATTGTTTCAGCCATTAATGATACTAAATTTTCACATTTTGCAGCAAAATCCTTGGATATATTATTTACATCAATGACTAAGTATCAGGAAAAATTTACTTATCCGGTTTTATTTTCGCCTGAAAGGATTGATAATACTTTTCCCGAATTATTAGCTCAAAATAATTATCGTCAATTGCGGATTGCTGAGACAGAAAAATATGCTCATGTGACTTATTTTTTCAATGGAGGAAGTGAACAGCCCTTTCCAGGTGAAACTCGAATACTCATTCCTTCGCCTAAAGTTGCCACCTACGACCTCCAACCGGAAATGAGTGCCCATGAGGTAACCGAAGAAGTGCTCCTTGCAATTGAAGGTGATGATTATGAAGCTATCATTATGAATTTTGCCAACCCTGATATGGTAGGGCATACTGGTAATATTCCAGCAGCTATCTCCGCTATCGAAACCATTGATGCCTGTTTGGAGAAAATCCAACGTGCCGCAAAAGAAAAGAATGCAGCTATATTTCTCACCGCTGATCATGGAAACTTGGAACTCATGGTTGATCCCCAGAATGGAATGATTCATACAGCACATACTACTTTTCCGGTTCCTTTAATCCTGGTGGGAGTGAATAGAAATTATCGCTTGGCAGAAAGGGGAAAACTTGCTGATATTGCTCCCACTATTTTAGATTATTTAAAAATAAAAAAGCCATTAGAAATGACTGGAAATAGTCTGCTAATATCTACCTATGAATAAATGGGATATTTTTTATTATTCATAAATGTCATCGGCTTATTAGAAGCACAAAATTTCAGATATGTCCCTGAAGATTGGTATATCATAACCAAGCCAGGAGCTATTACTGCTATTGCAGAAGATAATTTCAACCTCTATTTTGCAACTGAGAATGGGGTGTATCGTTACGACAAGGCAATGGAAGATTTTCAATATGATTATTCATTTTCTGTGCAGTTACAATTTCCAAATATTACTCATTTTTATTTTGATTCCTACAGAGATTATTTTTGGGTAGTGCATGGGCAAGGTATCAGCTTTAAATCTTCCGTGAGCACAATTTGGCGGGATATGTCCCTCATAAATTCTGGTATTTTCAGTATTTATGAAATTGATGATATTGGGTCGTCTCCAGAATATTTTTGGATTCGATCTGGTGATGACGTATTCCCTTTTGATCCATTTTCGGGGCTTCCGGCAGATTGGGAAGACGCTCGGAATGAGGTTGATATTATAAATTGGGGGCATTCAAGTAGTGGTATTGCGGGGGAGAATTTGGACCTTTTTTGGTATAGCATTGAAGGAGACTGGGATATTGGGTTGGGTCAAATATTACCCAATGGTAAGAGAGGTCATGTTATTTCGAATAAAAATGGAAAAAAATTAATGGCAACTATGCAAATGGAAGATTCCAATGGCAATCTGTGGATTGGCACCAATGGAGGATATGTGTTAAAAGGGTGGACTCAATCCTCAAGACTGAATATGATATCTTTTGGCTTGCTTTCAGATAATGTTACTATAACATATTTTGATTCAGAAGAAAATTGGTGGTTTGCAGACAGCAAATTTAAACGTACGGGACAGTTTTCATCATTTAATAGTCTTTACCAATCAAGCACTACACCTTTTATCAGCCAGTGGAATGAACCCACAAACCAATGGACCTATTACTACCCCGATGAATCTATAGTAATTGAAAATACGGATGTTAATTCTATTTTGCGCATAGGCAGCACCATGTATTTTGGCACCATGTCTGGGCTTCTCTATCTTGACCTGTATAATCGGGATTGGAATATTATAACTGCCACCAATGGATTAAATGATTCTGCAGTTTGGGATATGGTTGAACATGACGGATCCATTTATGTAGCAACCTCTAATGGAATTAATGAAGTTTCCATAATAAACCATAATGTCATTCCTGATAGAGACAATAGATTTGAGAAATTAACCCAATTTAATATTTACGATATGGAAGCAGATTCTCAGAATATTTATTTGGCATCTGATGCTGGACTGTTTCAATTGAGTTGGGAGGGCACAGAAATTAAAACACTCTCAAAAAGAGATTTGAGAAAAATTAGATTGGAAGATGGCAAAATTATGGGAACGGATGGTATGCTTTGGTCTATTTATGGATATGATGATGAAGAATATATATTATCCAATGTGCAGAATTTTGATATGTGTGGATCATTTCTTTGGAGTTCAAGTGGAAATCAGATCACATTGACGGATACTATTACGGCACGATCTTGGGACTATGGAATGGAAGATGGTATCCCCGGGAATAAAATATATGGGGTAAATTGTGATGAAAGCTGGGTATGGTTTTTAACCAATAAAGGTGTGGCATTTTATAATTGGAGTAGGTATCATTAAAACAAATATAACCTATATTATTATCGCAATGATGATTTTATCATGTGCAGGAATTTCGAAGAAAAATAGATCATCTAAAATAAAAAATGAGTCCAAAATTAATGTTAATACCCAGCATTGGAATACAACTGAAGATAGTTTAAATTTCTATGTTCATTTCTCTATGCCCTTAAATAATTTTGTATTCAAAAAACAGATTGATCATTTTTCAAGTGAAATCATCTTTACTTTAGTCTTATCAGATGCTGAAAATAAAACTCAAATCCATCGTGAATCGTGGCGGGAAAAAATATCAGAACCCTATTATGAAAATACCCGAGACCCGGATAACTATTTAAAAACAGAAAAAAATATAGCTTTACTTCCAGGGACATACAAACTATTTCTCAATGTCCAAGATGAGGACAGTCGAAAGAATTGGAAAATTACAAAAAAAATCAAGTTGGAGAGAGTGAATTATATTAGTCCATCATTGCTGTTTGTGAAAGAGGATGGAGGGAAGATGAAACAAATAAATTTCTTGATACAGAAACAGGATACTATCTGGCTTCGCACACAAGTTAATTTCCCCCCAAATGATTCATTGGATGGATCAGTAATTGAAGAAATAACTCCAGTCGAAGGGAATAAAAATATTGAATATTTTGTCATTCATAATGAAACTATTATTGACTCTGGAGAAGTAATTATTACCAATGCCGGGATTCAAAATATATACTATCTCCCCATTCCCATCACCCAACATAAAAGTGGTAGTTATAAAATTGAATTACGATATCTTGAAGAAACACAAACAACCTCTTTTCACTATGAATTTAAAACGAAAAATTATTGGACTGATGAAATTGATGAAGTAATTGGGGTTATGCGCTATGTTCTTCCCTACTCAGAATATAAACAGTTAAAAGGAAAAGATGATTCAGAAAAATGGGAAGCAATAAATACATATTGGAAAGAAAAAGACCCAACACCTGAAACAACTGAGAACGAACTATTAAGTGAATTAAATGATCGGGTGAAGTTTTCCAATAAAAATTTTTCAATACTCATGCATGGATGGCGGTCAGATAGGGGGCGAATTTATATTATTTATGGTGAACCCCAAATGGTGGATGAATCCTATCGGGACAACAGGGGTTATAATTATCAGAAGTGGGTGTATGCAAATGGTAAAGAATTTTTATTTATTGATCGTACCATGTCCGGGGATTATACCCTCTATCAGGAAAGATTTTAGATCTGCCGATGTTGAATAAAATTAGACAGATGATATCGAAAGGTACCCCCTCCAATACCTTTTCCTATTCTCAATTGAGTTCATTCAAAAATTGTCCCCAGCAATATAAGATTATTTATTTAGATGGAGTGAGAAAGAGCAGCGAAAGTATTGAAGCATTTATGGGTAAACGGGTTCATGAGGTATTGGAGTGGTTATATAGTAAAGATAACCGTGCGAAACCCTATATCACATTTGACAGATTATGCCAAACATTTGATAATCTGTGGGTAGAACATTGGCATAAGGATATCCATATTGCTGATACGCGTAAAAATTCAGACTTTTATTATTCCATTGGAAAGCGTTGTTTGTCAAATTATTACAGTCGCTATGGTCCAACATTTGACCAGATGGTTGAAGACACAGAAGTGGATTTAAAATTTACAATTGGTGACTATAATTTCAGGGGAATTATAGACCGGTTGGATCAACCCGAGCCGGGGAAATGGATTGTCCATGATTATAAGACCAGTAAACGTCCAAAAACAGAGCGGCAGGCCATGAATGACATTCAGTTAGCGTTGTATCAGATTGCTGTTGAACAAAATTTTGGGCAAGTAAATGAAATTTCCCTTAGTTGGCATTTCCTGAGAATGGGATCTGAAGTTACAATTCTTCATACCAGAGAGCAATTAGAAAAACTGAGGAAAAAGTTAATTAAAATGGTTGATAAAATTTATAATTGTCTAGATAATGAAAATAATTTTATACCCAAAGAGTCCATTTTATGTCACTGGTGTTATTTATGGGAAGAGTGTACTGCCAAAATAGGACCGAACCCCGTAAGACGGGCAGATTAAATTTCCATCCCCTAAGTTTAACCCGCATGCAAATAATAGAACCAAAATCTCCGGCTGAGTTTGATAAATATTATAACCTTCGTTATGAAGTATTACGGAAACCATGGAATCAACCCCTTGGCAGTGAGCGGGATGAAGGTGATGACACTTCCCTGCATCGTATGATACTCGATGAACCAAATGGAAAAACGATTGCGGTTGGCAGACTTCAATTTAATACAAATAAACAAGCGCAGATTCGATATATGGCAGTTGCAGATGGATATCAGGGAAAGGGTTATGGGAGAAAAATTGTGGGGGCTCTGGAAGATATTGCCCGGGAGAAAGGGATAAGGACTATTATTCTCCAGTCACGGGAAAATGCAGTTAAATTCTATGAAAGAAATGGATATGAAATTATAGAGAAGTCTTATTTGTTATTTGACAAAATTCAGCATTGGCTCATGGTAAAAAAAATAACCACAGATTAACACAAATTAGATTCTATATTTTTTAGAGATAAGGAACCAACCTACACTGCGTTACGATTGGCAAGTTCATCATCATATTTCTCTACCATATTAGACCAATCATATTTTTCTGCAATTCCATATAAATTCTGCTTTCGGATTTCATCAATATTTTCCATAAATGAACCCAGTTTTTTAATAAGCTCATCCTCATCTTCATAAAATAATTGGGGATTTTCACTTTGGTTAAATAATTCAGGATATGTGAGTCGGTTTGGAAGAATGAGCGAGGTGTTGCAGTATACCGCTTCCATAATACTACCGCCAAAAAAATCCTGCTTGGATGTAACCGGAAGAATATCTGCTTTCCAAAGCCATTTAGCGTACTCTTCAAAAGAATCTGTAAAACCAAATTGGACAATATGTTGTTTGAGAGAATTCCGTGCTTGTGTAAAACAGAGCAGTTCTTCCTTAAACTCTTCGCCCAATACTGCCAAATTAAATTTGAATCCCATTTGGGATAATTGAATTAATGCATCAAAAAATGCGTCGGGATTTTTATCATGTTCCCAGCGATGATTCCATAAAATAAGTGGGGGTTCATTTTCACTTTTTTCAATCTTAAAATCATCAAATTTCTTTAAAGCCATGCCTAAATGCAAGACAGAACTCTTTTCTCGTATTTTGTCAATATTCTGAATTTCTCGATAATCCGGGAACTGCCGTAGAAAATCTTCCAACCCAGTGAAGAAGGAATCTAAGTGAAACCTTGAATTGAAATACACATGGTCTGCTGAAAGGGCTGAGCTGTAATTGATAAATCCATAATGTTTATCACGCTGGAGCTCCACATCCACATCATTGGGCGACCAGGGATAGGTGAATTGATTTTCATGAAAATAAATGGCAACAGGACATTCTGGTTTCACCAAGGATTGAAATACGGGAAGATTCAGCATATCCGTAGCAAGGATTAGGTCGGGATTGAAGTTTAATTTGTGGTAGCGTTTAGCCAAGGTTACCGCACCACCGTGCATGCGCCATTTCCAGAAACGGCCCGGCAGATTAATTATTTCTACTTTGTGTCTGCTGCTTTGGGCATACCCCTCAGCCCAGGCTTTATGGGAACCTTTGAAGAAGGGTTCAACAATGAGGATTTTCAAATTCTGCGCATGTTTGTGGATATTAATTTAACCACAGATAGACACAGATAAATATAGAAAAGAAATTAGAAATTGGGAAAAATATTTTGTAAAATTACAAAGGACGTTATTACATTTCAGGGGAAATCTGTTGAAGAATTTGAAACTGCATTCCATGATTCAATTGATGTTTACCTCGATTTTTGTAAAGATTTAAATAAAAAACCGGATAAACCATTTTTAGGAAAGTTCATTGTGCGAGTCTCACCATCAATAAACCATAAAATTTATTAAAGGCAATCCAATCAGGGAAAAGCCTGAATAAGTGGATTAACGAAACATTGAAAAGCAGCTTAACCCCATCCGTAAAAGACAGCTAATACTAAAGTATTAGTTTTTCAAAAATTATGCTTCGGCAACAATTCGTTTTGCATGTTCCAGAGTAGCTCTCTTGTCCAACATTTCCTTATGGTCAGAGATTCGTTTTTGGATTCCGTTAATATCATAATTTGAGAGAATAATTAAATCTCCCACATTGGCATTATCCAATACAGATTGAACAGCTGTATGCTCTTCAAAAATTATTTCAATATTACTTGAATCCATCCCATGTTTAATGAGGTATTTTTGCAGAGTGGAAGAAATATATCCGTCTGGTTTACCCCGTTGATATCCTTCAAAAAGGACCACTTCATCATAAGTCTCAGCTGCCAATTTAGCCACCGCTTCAAAGTCTTCAATTAAGCGGTCACCAGGCATACATAAAGTGGCAATGGTTTTTTTCGCATTCAGTGATTTTACAAATTTGCCCAATCCTTCATAGCTGGCAACATTGTGGGCAAAATCTGTGAGAACCTTGAATTCACCCATATCCATCATGGTAAGTCGTCCCGGTGTTTGGGCAAATGAGGGGAAGAAGGTAGTGAGCGCCGCAATGATATTCTCATTTTTTACACCCAGGCCTATAGCTGCCCCTATGGCTGCCATCACATTGGCAACATTGAATTTTGCTTTACCATCAAAGGTGATAGGAACATCCTTTGCATCTACCAGCGGATATTTCCATTTTCCTTTCATGATGCAAAATATGCCAACTTCAAAAACCACTGCAGTACCGCCAGTCTTCAAATGTTCTTTGATCACAGGATTTGATTTTCCTTCCAAACTGAAGAATATAACATTGCCTTTGGTATTATTTGCCATATCCGCAACACGGGAATCATCTGCATTTAAAATGGCATACCCATCTGGTTTTACCACTTCCGGAATAATTCCTTTTACCCGAGCCATTTTATCCAGATCATCAATGTAATTCAGCCCTAAATGATCAGCGGAAACATTGGTCACAATACCCACGTCACAATGGCGGAAACCAAGACCTGCCCGTAAAAGTCCGCCTCGGGCACATTCCAAAACAGCCAAATCCACAGTGGGATCAGTGAGCACCATTTTATGAGATGTGGGTCCGGTCATATCGCCTTCATAGACCAGTCGATTTTTGATATAGACACCTTCCGTTGTACACATCCCCACAGTATAGCCTACAAATTTCATTATATGGTTCATGAGCCGCGTGGTAGTGGTTTTCCCATTGGTACCAGTAATAGCGATAATAGGGATGGTAGAGGTTGAGCCAGGAGGATAGAGCATATCAATTACCGGCTCCGCCACGTTTCGAGCCAACCCCTTGGTAGGCTGCAGATGCATCCGAAATCCCGGTGCGGCATTAAGTTCTACAATTCCACCACCATTTTCAGAAATAGGGGAGGTAATATTTGGCGCAACAATATCCACACCGCCTATATCCAGCCCCACAACTCGAATGGCACGCTCAGCAATATGCACATTTGCCGGATGTACTGAATCCAAGACATCAATGGCAGTTCCACCAGTGGATAGATTGGCCGTGGTCTTCAAATAGAACATTTTGCCCTTTTGCAGTTTTGTTTTCAGGGTATACCCCGCATCTGAAATCAAGCGTTTGGTTTGGTGATCCACCTCAATTTCAGTGAGAACGTTTTCGTGGCCATAGCCTCTCAATGGGTTTTCATTTTCTTCATCAATAAGTTGTTGGATAGATTTTTTCCCATCTCCGGTGATGTGAGCTGGAATTCGTTTTGCAGCAGCCACTAATTTCCCATTGATGACTAAGAGACGGTAGTCAAAACCAATGAGCATGGCTTCAATAATAACATAGCCATTTTTAGACTGCGCCTTGGCAGCATCCCAGGCATCTTTGAAGAGATTGTCATTATCCACGCCTACAGTTATGCCTCTGCCATGATTCCCGTCAGATGGTTTTACCACCAAAGGGTAACCCCATTTTTTCACCGACTTTAGAGCAGTTTCATAATGACGAGTTTCCACACCCCTCGGCACGGGAATACCATGGTTTTCCAGCATTTCTTTGGTCTCCCATTTATCGCAGGCAAAGTCCACAGCCAAACTGGAAGTTTCACCAGTAATGGTGGCACGAATCCTTTTTTGATTGGTACCATAACCCAGTTGCACCAATGAACTACGATTTAACCGAGTAAATGGAATCCCTCTGGAAACAGCTTCCTCTACAATCGATGCGGTACTTGGACCCATTTTATAGCGTTCGCGCAATTCTTTTAATTCCAAAACAATGGCATCCAGATCATATTCATCTCCAAGAATGAGTTTTTCACAGAGATCAACGGAAAGCTCTCCTGCCCGCTTTCCTACTTCGGAAACAATGTAGGAATAGACCACATGGTAAATACCTTTGTCACTCGTTTCTCGTGTACGTCCAAAACCGGTATCCATTCCTGCCAAAGTTTGGAGCTCTAAGGCAACATGTTCCACCACATGCCCCATCCAGGTGCCTTCTTTCACCCGTCGGAAAAATCCGCCAATTTTACCAATACTGCAGCGGTGTTCATAAATTGTGGGTAGGGCTTCAACAAAACGCTTATTAAATCCTTTTATTTTGTTGGTAGGTAGTTCTTCCAGTTTGCCAATATCCAGCAGCATCTGAATACAGGGACGCAGACTCCAGTAATTGGGACCGGAAAGTTTTCTAAATTGTAAAATTTTCATTTTATTGCTCATGCCGTCTCCAATTCAATTGTTGTTGAAGAATTGTTTCCCTTTTTTAATATGGGAATCCGCTCTTCCAAATCGTATCCGTATCCCTCTGTAACCACATTCAGATTCATACCAAAAATGGGGATAGCATCCTGGGCAGTGCCTTCAGTATAGCCAGTGTGGGTAATACCATTTCCATTGAGGATGGTGACAGAATTGCTACCCACCACCTCACAATAGCGGTCATCAGTAATAATAAGAGCTGTATTTTCGTCAATTCCCAAACCGATAAACTCAGGGTTAGCACTTACAGCACTTGCCAATCGAAACAGGCGATTCCGTTCCCTGAAATGCTGGTCAATAATGCATCCGCGAATGAGTGCCAATCCACCGGTAATTTTAACCAGGTTGCGCCGTGGATTGTACCCGCCTCTACCTCCAGCAATCATAAGTCCGCTGGCAATACTAGCGCCGGCACTGGTTCCGCCATAGAGAAGTCCATCATTCACACGTTGTTTCAGGGTTTGAAAAAAGGGAGTTCCCCCTAAAATTCCAGCAAGTTTTACCTGATTTCCACCGGTGATAAATACAGCTGATGCCCTTTCCATATTTTGGATATTTTCCGGCAGAAGACAATCACTGCGCTGGGTGAGGGGCAGGTGGATAATTTCGCTTACTCCCAATCGGCTAAAAACCCGGGTATAAATTTCACCCACTTCCAGGGGTATTTTGGAGGCGCCGGTGATAAGAACGAGAGGACCATCTTCAGGATTAAACCGTTTGCAGAATTCCTCTAATAAAAGTGGCTTGTCACCTTTGTCCTCTTTGCCGCCAATCAGGAAAAGTTGTTTTGTTTTCAAAAAAGCTCCATTGATAAAATTTGGGTTAAAATAAAGGTGGGAAATTTACAAGGAGAAACAGGACTTATTTAATTAAATAAATATTAAAAAATGTCAAATTTACAGACCTTATCCCCAGTTAATAGAATTAAGGAAGCCCTTAGGATTAGGAATGGAGGGATGGCGTAAAATGAAGAGATTGTGGAAGGACCACACCCCGGCGATCCGGGGAATGCTTGTTTGCTGACAAACATTGTAAATCGGTTCACCCTACAAAGTTTATTTAGGAAGTGTGTAGGGGAAGAATAGGGTTAATAATCATATTTATCCTTTATAAAAGTAATTAATAATTATTAATCTTTTTTTCTACCTTCAAATAAGTGTTTTCCATAATTAATCATTAAAACACTTCCTACAAAAAATAGTGCTATTGCCAATGGGTCTAAAATTTTTCCTATTGATAGAGCATATGTCCAACTTCCATAACATACAAAGACACAAGCAAACAAAGGTCTTTTTTCCATTTTTCTTTTACTCCTTTTAATTATTAATTTTGAACAGCATTGAAATTACAGGCTTGTCCATCAAGACAACCGTGTCTTAATGGTTCATCACGTCCAACAATAAGTAATAATTTAATAAACT
>SCKP01000033.1 GCA_004124405.1 Fidelibacterota bacterium
GTAAATCCTGGTGAAACAGGTTTTCTCACAATTTCTTTAACAAATCAACCTGGTTGGGCAGATGCAGAAAATATTGAAACAGTTTTATCATCTGAAAATCCAAAGGTAACTATTGTTGATGGCAATGCAGTATACGGAAATATTGCTGCAGGAGATTCATTGATTAATACGGGCGACACTTATAAAATTTCCATTGCCGATGATATTGTTTTGGGTAAGATTAATTTTCAATTGGAAGTGACCGGGAATAGTACAGATTATAATTATCATCAAATAATTGAATATTCCACAATATCAGTGAGTTTTAATCAGGCTGGGTTCCCCATTCCCACAGCGGAATTAAGATCCAGTCCCCTGGTCATTGATTTGGATGGTGATGGTGATAAAGAGATCATATTTGGTGATAATAATGGCATTATTCACATTTTCAATTCAGATGGAAGCGAAGTAGAGGATGATACTTTCCCCTTTGATGCAGGTAACCAGATCTGGGGCTCAGCTGCAGCAGCTGATATGGATGGGGACGGCAATTTAGACTTTGTTATCACATCAAAATCTAAGCATATTTATATCTTTGATAAAAATGGTTTGAAAACAGATTATTTTGCAGGTCAATATTTAATGGGTACACCTGCCATTGGGAATTTGGATGCTGATTCTACAGACCTGGAAGTGGTTATTGGAGGGTATTCCGTTCCCGCAAGTGAGCAAAAAATATTTGCCATTAATACTGACGGAAGTGATGTGCTTGGATTCCCTCTCATTTTGGGTGAAAAGATGAAAGCCGGAGTTGCCCTTTTAGATTTTAACAGTAATGGGAAGGATGATATTGTGGTAGGGACTGATAACAATAATATCTATCTCATTTATGATGACGGCAGCATTGCCCCTGGTTTCCCCTATACCACCGGAGATAAGATTCAAGCGCCACCATCCATACGGGAAATAAATGGTGAGAAAGTTATTTTCTCGGGGAGTAATGATGACAGTTTCTATGCCATAAAAAGTGACGGCAGCCTGCTATTCAGTATTATAACAGGAGATAAGATACTATCATCCCCGTCCTTTTTAGAACATAATGGACAGGTTTATATCTTCTTTGGCTCTAATGATGATAAAATTTATGCAGTAGATGGTGAGGGTAATGCCCTTGATGGATGGCCCATAGAAGTAATCGGCAGCATTGTGGGTTCTGTTGTGTTTTCTGATTTAGATGGAGATGGTGAGGCCGAGGTTGTTGCGACTACGGATAAAGGAGATATGGTTGTATTTCATTTAGATGGCAGTAATTATCCCTATTTTCCCATCAATAATGAAGTTCCTTTTTCGGGTTCGCCCATGATTACGGACTTGGATGGTGATGGTGATCTGGAAATATTAGCTGGGTCGGGGAAAAACCTGGTTGTAATTGATATCAAGGAAAGAGGGAACAGTGATGGGTATTGGAGTGAGTTTCGTGGTGGATTTGAACGTCGTGGATCACATAGTTTAGGGGGCTGTACTAATTCAGACTACTGCAACTATAATGAAAGTGCGATTTGGGATGATGGCAGTTGTGCATCAGATTTATCAATAGTCGGCGGTACCGCCAGTGGAGTTGATTGCAAGGGTGAATGTAACGGAGTTGCTATTCTCGATTGTGCTGGAGAATGTGGAGGTGAAGCCATATTAGATATTTGCGGTGTTTGTGAAGGGACAGGTCCCGAAGCAGGTCTAGACTGTGATGGAAACTCATTGTCACTGGATGCAGATGTGCTGCCGAATACCTACAGTATTGGCAATATTTACCCCAATCCCTTTAACCCCATAACAACCATTAAATATGGACTGCCTGAATATGGGACGGTGAAGATTGCTGTCTATGATATCGCCGGGAGGCAGGTAACAAGGCTCGTGAATAAAATTGAGGCTCCCGGTTTTCATTCAGTAGCCTGGGATGCATCGTCATATCCCTCCGGGCTGTATTTTATACAGATGAAATCTAACGATTTCACCGAAACCCGGAAGGTGCTACTTATTAAGTAGGTATTTAATTTCCACTCTTGAGGATTATTCTATTAACGAGGGTAATGTATTGATATACAATAGAGATTTTTAAAAAATAATATTTAAACCCATTAAAATGGTTAAAAGGTATAAAATTTCTTGTAGTCCACGACTTAAATCGCGGGCTAAACAACCATAATCTATTTAAACTGTTTTAACGGTTTTTCACTACGCAGCCTGCTTGTTCAGTTCATAAGAATAAAACTGAACCCTTTCATCATCCATAGTTAATTGTACATGTTTTATTTCTGGATTTTGGAGCAGATATTTTGACAGCCCCGCCAGAATCTCCCGACGTATGATGCGCTGGACAGGCCTGGCCCCGTATTCTGGGTCATAGCCATTTTTCACCAAGTGAGATTTTACGTCTTCATCCATATCAATCTTTATCCCTTGATCAGCCATGCGTTGGATAACCCGAGTTAATTGCAGGTTAACAATGGTTTTTACTGCATCCTGCCCCAGATCATTAAAGTGCAGAATGTCATCAATACGATTGATAAACTCCGGCCTGAGAAATGTACGGAACTCCTCTTCTTTCAGGTTAGAAGTCATGATGAGAATGGTATTTTTGAAATTCACCACCCTGCCCTTAGTATCGGTTAGTCTGCCATCATCCAATACCTGCAGGAGTATATTCAGCACATTGGGATGCGCCTTTTCCATTTCGTCAAAGAGAATCACCGCATAAGGCCGGCGGCGGATTTGTTCGGTGAGCTGTCCACCCTCATCATAGCCCACATATCCAGGGGGACTGCCAATTAGCTTAGCGATTGAATGAGGTTCCGTATATTCGCTCATATCCACCCGCACCAATGCCTTTTCATCATCAAAGAGTGTTTCCGCCAGTGATTTGGCCAATTCTGTTTTACCTACACCGGTACCGCCGAAAAAGAGGAATGACCCCAATGGACGGTCTTCATCGGTTACCCCCATTTTAGACATGCGGATGACATCCGAGACTCTTGATACAGCTTCATCCTGACCCACAACCCGCTGCATTAACTGCTCTTCTAAATGGAGCAGCTTTTCCTGTTCACCGGATATAATCTTTGTAACGGGAATATGTGTCCATTTGGAAACGATGTCAGCAATGTCCTCCGTTTCCACTTCCTGTTTCAAAAATTGGTTATCGGTGAGGGATTCATTCAATGCCTCAAGCTGCTTTTCAATTTCCGGTATATCGCTGTAGCGTATTTTCGCAGACGCCTGATAATCGCCATCCCTTTGGGTTTTTTCTGCCTGACTGTTCAGTTGATCAATTTTCTCCTTCAAAGCCTGAATGTCATTCACTAAGGATTTTTCCTTTTCCCAGATAGCTGTCTGTTGTTCCAATTCTTTTTTCAAATTACCAATTTCAACTTTTACTGCTTTCAATCGTTCTTTCGATTTTACATCCTTCTCTCTTTTCATAGCCTCCCGTTCTACTTCAAGCTGAATCAGTTTCCGCCGAGCGTCATCAATGACAGCCGGGGCTGAATTCATTTCCATGCGGATTTTCGCCGCCGCCTCATCTACCAAATCCACAGCCTTATCCGGGAGAAAGCGGTCGGAAATATAGCGCTCTGATAGTGTGGCTGCCGAAATCAGTGCGGAATCTTTAATATGCAGTCCATGGTGGAGTTCGTACTTATCCTTAATTCCCCGGAGAATGGTGATTGTATCTTCCACATTGGGTTCTGCAATATAAACCTGCTGGAAGCGCCTTTCCAGGGCAGCATCTTTTTCGATATACTTCTGATATTCATTCCGGGTGGTGGCCCCGATGACCTTCATCCTGCCTCGTGCCAGTTCAGGCTTGATCATATTGGAGACATCCATCTGCCCCTCCAAATTGCCGGCACCTACTATCATGTGCAGTTCATCAATAAAGAGAATTATCTCACCGTCACTTTCAATAATGGCTTGCACAAAATTCTTCAGCCGCTCTTCAAACTGCCCCCGGTACATAGCGCCGGCAACCATTGAGCTGAGATCCAGGGCAATAAGCTGCATGCCTTTCATGTTTTCCGGTACGTCGCCTTCAACGATACGTTTAGCCAGACCCTCTACTACGGTGGTCTTGCCCGTTCCAGGCTCACCAATGAGGACGGGATTATTCTTGTTCCGCCGGGATAGTATCTGTATCATTCGGCGGATTTCTTCCTCGCGACCGATAACCGGATCAATTTTGCCTTCTTTTGCCAAATCGGTGAGGTTTACGCCGTAAGCTTCTAAGGGATTCACACCCTGTTCAGGATTAATTTGCTGCTGCTGTTGGTTCATTTGTATTCTTTTCGTTTTCAGTATTGACTGCTATCATAGTGCCAAAAGAAAATATACGCCATTTAGAGTGGAGGTAGTGTCATTATGGCCATCAACGCTGACAAAATGTATAGTTTTCAGAATAGGTAGTAATGCTTGCCAACTGCATTTTAAATGATGACTGTGATCAATTTGGGAATACCGGGGATCTTAATGGTGATGGAGTCTATAACGTTCTGGATATTGTGGCATTGGTGAATATAATATTAGAGGGTTAATAATTAACGTTGCTATAACAATTAATTGATATAGGTCACAAAAAAATAATTGAGGTAAAAAGCTATTGCTTTGAACCTAAATGAGTAGTTAACTTATCGTATTATGATGAACATAAAATCCATCGCGGAAAGAAATAACCACAGCATTAGCTGCTGTTGTTGCTGTTGTATGAATTTCTCCGATTCGGTGATGGGTTAACGCTACTTATATAAAACAGTATTTTTAAATCCCCTTCACCAATCGGTGATGGGGATTTTCTTTTTAAGGAAAATTATGACAAACTGGAAAGACATATTGAAAGATAAAATCACTGCTGAATTGAGCGAGCAGATTGATATTTTTGAAACGCAAATTGAATTGAAAAAACTGGAAAAGATTGATAATAAGATATTTGCTGAAACCCGTTTGCGGAAAGGGGTTTATGGTCAGCGCTATGACAATGGCCAACGACATGATGGTGAACAGTCTAGGGAATTGAAGTATCCCAGTGGTGATAAACTAAAGGGACCAGAAACGGTTTGGGATGCGCCTGGAATGCTCAGGATTAAAATACCCTTTGGAGGTGTAAACCCCAAGCAGTTGCGGATGCTGGCTGACCTCTCTGAAGAATATGCTGATGCTGTGGTTCATATTACTACCCGCCAGGATATCCAGTACCATTTTGTACATATAGAAGACACTCCCACTATTATGCGCCGCCTGGCATCTGTAGGCATAACCACCCATGAAGCCTGTGGAAATGCGGTCCGAAATGTTACCGCTTGTCCCTTAGCTGGTGTCTGCCAGGATGAAACTTTTGATGTGTCTCCCTATGCCAAGGCAATGGCAGAATTTATGCTGAATCACCCTGACTGCCAGGATTTTGGCAGGAAATTTAAAATTGCTTTCTCCGGCTGCAGTGAGCATGCCTGCGGAATTGTAAACATGCATGATTTGGGTGGCATTGCTAAAACCAGAGATGGTAAAAACGGATTTGAAATTTATGTAGGAGGAGGACTGGGTGCTGTCCCTCATCAGGCTAAAATTATGTATGAATTTCTAGATGAAGAAGAAATACTCCCCCTCATGCAGGCTATCGGCAGGGTTTTCTCCCGTCTGGGTGAAAAGAAAAATCGTGCCAAGGCTCGTGTAAAATTTTTAGTAGCCAGGTTGGGATTGGAAGAATTCACTCGCCTGGTTGAAGAAGAACGGCAGATACTCCCACACGATGAGCGCTGGACCAGCTACATTGACGAACTGCCGGCTTGGGGCGAAAATCCAATAAAAAAATCGTCCTCATTAAACGGAGAGGTAAAGCCCGAAGGGTTTGATCAGTGGCAGGAAAAGAATGTTATTTCTCAGCGCCAGGAAGGCTATAAGGTAGTAGTAATTATGCTGCCTTTGGGCGATATATCCTCTCATCAAACCCGAAAATTGGCTGACATTGCCGAAAAATATGTAGGTAATTATGTCCGGACAACCGTTGAGCAGAATTTTGTTCTGCGCTGGGTGAGTGAATCTGATTTACCAGCATTGTATGAGGAATTGAATGCTATTGGTTTAGCGGATCCCGGTGCTGGCACCATTGTAGATATTACGGCTTGTCCTGGTACCGACACATGCAAACTGGGTATTGCCTCTTCACGAGGCCTGGCAGATGAATTGCGGCAGATGCTCGCACCTAAACAATGGGAACTGGATGAAGCCGTTCGTAACCTGCGTATAAAAATCAGCGGCTGCTTTAATTCCTGCGGTCAGCACCATATTGCTGATATGGGTTTTTACGGCAACAGCCGCACATTTAAAGGCTATAAAGTGCCTCATTTTCAGGTGGTTCTTGGTGGACAGTGGACAAATAATGCCGGCTCCTTCGGACTTGCTATTGGGGCTGTGCCCTCAAAAAATATCCCCCAAGTAGTTTTAAAATTGACGGATTATTATGTAGAAAACCGCAGCAGCAAAGATGAATCATTTCAGGAATTTTTCACGCGGAAAAAGAAATCAGTTTTGAAGGAGCAAATACAAGAATTTATGGAAGTACCGCCCTATTTAGAAGATTCTTCATTTTACACTGACTGGGGAGATCCACGGGTGTTTACGTTAGGTGATATGGGTGTAGGTGAATGTGCTGGTGAAGTGGTATCCCTGACAGAAGTTGAACTTCAGTCCGCAGAGCGTATTTGCTTTGAGGCACAAGTTGAGCTTGAGGATGGCAGGTTGGATGAAGCTGAGGATAAAGCATATAATGCCATGATTCGCGGGGCATCAGCCCTATTGCGCAAGGAATTCCAGGATATTTCCAGTGATCCAGATGAAATAGTAGCTGAATTCAAACAGCATTTTTATGAAACCAAATTATTCTGGGACCGTTTTGCTCATGGAAAATTTGGAAAATATCTTCTCAATAGAAATGAAAATCCACCCACGAATTTGAATAATGACCTGGTACACAGGAAAATTGAAGAGAGCCAGCTTTTTATAGAAGCAGCTCATGCCTGCTATGCCAAAATGATGGATATTGAGAAAAAAGAACAAAGTTAAAAGGTATTATAATTATGGAATTACAGAAATTCGGCATAAAACTCTTTTTTAAACCAAATGGCAGTTATCCATCCAAGGAATTCATCCCGGTTTTCCATAATTGGATTCAAACCAATTCTGTGCCTGAACATATGCTAATTGATGTGATTGATTACTCCCACATTCTTGATGGACCTGGTATTATGCTCATTGCACATGAAGGTCATTTTAGTCTGGATAAGGAAAATAACATGCCGGGATTATTATATTTACGGAAAGCAAAAATTGATGGTGATTTCCAAAAACGTTTTAAATCTGTATTTGATATATCACTACAGGCTGCGAAACTTTTAATTAATAATGAAATAGGGAGTGAAGTGGATTTTCAATCAAATTCATTCCGATTTATAGCAAATGACCGTCTCATAGCAGAAAATAATGAGGACAATCAAAAATTATTCTCAAATACGTTTAATAAAATATTAACCAATATGTATCCCAATGGGAAGTGGGTAATTGAGGATTACTCTCAAAGTGGTGAAAGATTGGCATTTACCATAAAATTTCAGGATGATACAAATATCATAATTAACTAATAAAGGAAGAGGAAAAAATGAATAGCACAGCATTGCAATATGTAAAAAATAAAAATGTAGATCACTACAGTAAAAATCCGGTTGGATTTCTCAAATGGATAGTCGAAAAACTGCCAAATGATAAGGTGATAATGGGAACTGGTTTTGGACCTCCAGGAATTGTTTTACTTGATATGCTTTTTAAAGTGACGAAAAATATATCGGTATTTTATATTGATACCAGTTTCCTTTTTGAGCAAACCCATGATCTAAAAACTAAACTGGAAGATAGGTATGGTTTTAAATTCCTAAAAATTTCAACCAAATTGACTCCTGAGGCACAGGGAAAACAATATGGTGAGAAACTCTGGGAAAGTGATCCTGATGCATGCTGTAATCTGCGGAAAGTTCTACCAATGAAAGAGGCTCTGGCAGATTATGATTTTTGGATCACCGGAATTCGTAAAAAACAGACTGCAATGAGAGCCAGTGCTGGATTAGTAGAAATGGAGCCACGGTTCAGTGTTATCAAAATGAATCCACTGTTAAACTGGACCCATGATGAAGTGTGGAATTATATAAAAGAGCATGATCTGCCCTATAATGAGTTACATGATAGGAATTATCCCAGTATTGGGTGTATGCAATGTACAAGCCCTGTTAGAGTTGGAGATGATGAACGCAGTGGACGATGGAATGGTACAAATAAAACTGAATGCGGATTGCATAAATCCACCACTATAAGTTTAAATGAAACTAAAGCAAAGGCAAACTAAATGAATACACTTTTACCCATTTTTATGAAGCTTGAGAATGAGCCCTGTCTGGTAGTTGGTGGTGGCAAAATTGCCCAACAGAAAATTAAACAATTGCTGGATAGTAAGGCGGATATAACAGTTCAATCACTTGATATTTCTGACGATATTCGACCTCTTCCTATTACAATTCAGAAAATTGCTTATCAAGAAAATGATGTAAAAGGTTACAAATTAGTAATTGCGGCAACCGATAATGAAAATGTAAATCGTCAGGTATATGTGGATTGCCAAAAAAATGATATACCAGTAAACGTAGTAGATCAACCAGAATTATGCACCTTTTATATGGGTTCAGTTTTTCAAGATGGGGATCTAAAAGTAGCCGTATCTACCAATGGTAAGTGCCCCTCATTTGGGAAATTTATCAGGGATCATATTCAAAATACATCCAAAGGAGTATGGGGCAAGGCATTAGAAAAATTGGCTTTACAGCGGGAAAAAATTATTAAATCCATTTCATCCTATTCCCAGAAGCAGCAGGTCATGGAGAAATTGGTAAACAGCACCAAAAATAAATTTATTCTAAAACAGGTTAAACGAGGAAAAGTGTTTATAGTGGGCGCCGGTCCCGGAGACCCTGAACTTATTACGGTTAAAGGATTGCAGGCCATCCAAAATGCAGACGTAATTTTACATGATGCATTGGTTCACCCTCATTTAGTATTTGAGATTAATCCCGGCGCGGAAAAGATTTTTGTTGGCAAACGGGAAGGAAAACATTCCGTAAGTCAGGAAACTATTCAGAGTCTGCTGATCGAAGCAGCCAATCAAGGAAAGCAGGTTGTAAGACTAAAAGGGGGAGACCCTTTTATCTTTGGCCGAGGCGCTGAAGAAGCTGAAGCCTTGGCAAAAGCGGGGATCACTTTTGAGGTTATTACCGGAGTTACAGCCGGTATTGGGGCTGCAGCTGGCTTTGGTATTCCATTAACATCTCGGAATGAGGCCCAAAGTACCACTCTTATTACTGGTCACCAATGTGAGAAAAATGGTAAACATAATTGGAAAGCCTTAGCAGAATTAAACTCAACACTGGTTTTTTATATGGGTGTGAAAAATATAAGTGAGATAGTGAGCGGACTTATTAAAAATGGGAAATCTAGTTCAACACCTCTGGCAATAGTCCAGAATGGAACAATGGTCAACCAGGAAATATTTATATCAACTTTGAAAAATGTTGAAGAAGAATTAGAAGGGACAAATTTGAAAACTCCCGCAGTTATTATTATAGGGGAAGTGGTAAATCACCATCAACGTCTACAGAAATATATGAATTCTATTCCTGCTGATTATGTGGATCCAGTTGGTGATTTTGGCTTTGATATTTGGAAAAATGAGGTTGTGGTAGCTTAAACTATTATTTGATCAAATTAGATTAGTTATCCTCAAGGGATAAAATCCAATCTCTAATCAATATCACCCCTTCTTTATGAACCATTTTTCTCCCGGATTCAGGCATTAGTATTCCCGGGTCAGTGGACTCCATCCTGAAAATAAAGATGGATTCATCCGGTTTACCGGGCACAATATTGAAATCCAAACGACCTGAACCCCTGCCGGCAGCAATGGGAGGTTTGAATACACCCAATTTTTTAACATCCTTTTCATGATATTCCAAAAATAAACCTGAGGTATTCGCTGAGCCTTTAGAATTATGGCAATGGGCGCAATTCACATCCAGATAAGCCCGGGATCGGTCATTAAGAGAATAGTGTTCACTACCCCATTCGGCTGTAGCTGGTATTGTTTCAATTAACGGTATTTCATCTATCATATCCAACTCTAACATCTTCTCAAGTTGATTTTTGTGTGTGCCATCGTAAAAATTATCACAATTTAACAGCCTTGGTTTAGGACCGATGGGCTGAAAAGTTTTATCAATGACATGGCAGCCCTTACACATATTGAAATTGGGAACCAGGTAATTTACCTTTTGGGATTTACCCTGTTTATCAATCCAGGAGACTTTTTGCCTGTCTCCAGCAATCTCCAAAATAGCATCAGTTTGCTCTATATTCCACACATAGGGATAACCCGTCCAACCCTCAGGAGTATGCACCAGTAAACGTGTTTCAATGATCTGGCGGTTTTTTTCAGGGAATCTGAAATCTGCAGGATAGTAGAATGTTTTAATAAAAATAGTGCCCACCGGAAAATAAAATTCTTCTGAGCTAATGTAGCTGATTTTCTCTCCTTCCGGCAAAACAATGAATCTGGACTTAAAGGCATAATCTTTAAATAGCTCTGTGGAAATCCTATAGGGAAAAATGTTATCTACAGGGATTTGGTCTGCCATAGGTTCCCTGAAAAATCCGTAATCCGACAGCTTGGGTTTGGCAAATTCAAGAGGATTTGCTTTAATAAATGAGAGTAGAACAATTAGCCCCATAATAAGGCAATTGGTAAATGTTGATACGGGCATGTTTACTGATTGGTTAAGGTTTCTTTAAAGGGAGGAAGTTCACAGCTGTAAGGTGAAATATCCTGGGAAAAACGGGCGAAAAAAGGTGTGTACCATTTTTCAAAATTCTTGTCGATTTCAAGGTTCAGGAAATCAGCATTGGAGTTATTCTGAATGCACAGGCTCTGCTCTGGAAATATTTTTCCATCTGAGTTTGTATATTGGGGGTCGGGCATGCCATCATAAATAATATCCGGGACATCCCAGCCAAATTTCAGGAATAATAATGTGCCAATTTCATGTTTCAAAGTAGGCATTTGTTTCCTTCGCTCAAATAAGTTATCGTGAATATAAATTGCTGAAGTATAAGGATTATATAATGAATCAGTGACTGGCAGTTCTGTCATAAAATAACTGACAATTCCAGTCCCAATAGTTTTATTATTGATAATTCGATTATTATAAATTTCAACATCGCTGGTAGCCAAAACCAAGATCCCGGTTCCGGCTGGTACTGTTCCAACTATATTCCCCGGAGATGCAAAATTATCCAGATTATTTTCTTCTACAATATTATCAAACACCCGCACATTCTCACCTTTTTTTACAATCAGGTCAGGAAGGTCAAAAATCAGAATACCGCCTGTGTTATGGTGAACATTATTTCCAAATACATCAGCATTGCTGCTGTTTTCAATTTCAATTCCGGCAACATTATGGTAAGCTTCACTGTTTTTCACCACAATGTTTACAGATTGTCCCACATAGATTCCAGCATCCGAAGCGCCAACGGACATACAATTATCTATTACCACATTCCGGCATTGTACCGGATACAGACCATAGGCGCCATTTTCAGGATTTGGGCCATTTGTCCATTCGGCTTTTACATTCACCATGGTAATGCCATCTGTTTCCTGAACTTTGATGCCATCACCCTTTGTATCTTGGATGGTGAAATTCTCTAGCCTGATATTTTTGCAATTGATTATCCGTAAGCCTTCAGCGCCGTCTTCCTGATTTTTGAAAGATAGAATAGATTCATCAACGCCAGTGCCGCTGATGACAATATTTTCCTTCCCATCCAGTGAAAGCGTCCCCAACAAATGCTGTATACCAGTAGGTATTTTCAGGGTATCTCCCGATTCGGCCAATATAAGTTTAGTCTGAAACTCCTTCTCAAACCCTCCAAATGAGAGTGAAAGAAAAAGGAAACAGCATAATATTTTTTGATTAAAATATTCTTTTAGCATTATTTGTTTCCCGGCGAATAAGTCCGCTCCAAATTTTCTTTAATCGTTTGTAATTTCAACCACACAGGTTTTAGTTTCCGTTCTACAAAGAGCTTGGACTGATCGGCATAGTGAGAGGATGTTTCGTGCTGGGTATTGGAACCGTATTGATGAATACTCCTCGAGTTTACCTCGCCATCTTGCCCCCATTCCACCAACATGTGGAATGCATCTCCGGCATAGCCTTTCAAGTAGCCCTCTTCAGTGGGGATACCATAAATTGCTCGGGAAATATCAGGTCCGCCCCCCACTGCCAGATTGACGCTGCCCCGCACCAGGCGATTCACCTTACCCCAAATTACGTCCAACTTTCCGTAATGGTTATAGAGGTACTTTACAGCGTAGGTAAAACTCTCAATAAGGTTTTCATCTGAGACATCTGTGGGCAGTGTTTCCATAAACCAGCCGAAGGAAATAATTGGCAATGAAGCATTTTTATTTTCTAAATCAGTATTCTTATCCCAAGATTTGAGGATATTCACTCCCTCTTGTAATTGGTCATCATCAAAACCAACGGAAAGGGAAATCAATCGATCTATAAACTGGGACATATAGGAATCCTCTGAGTAACGCAAATCAAATTTATACAGTTCAAACTCTTCAGCAGAAATTGATTGATCCTTACCAAAAAGCTCCATAGCTCTCAGGGCTCTGTTTGACATGTGGCTCTCGATCCCAAAACTATCCGGGTAATTTTCCTGATTTGGATTTCCAATGCCAGTGGTGGTGGTAAAAGGAGTATTATTGCAGTTCTGAATAAATCCCGATGGTGGATTCAGTACTTGTGGTAAATCTTCATATGGTAAGTATTCAGTCCATACAACTTTAGATGAATTGCCCGGTAAAATCCCCCGCCAGTCATAACCCTCTGGGCGGAGAGGTAATTTGGCATTGTACAGGTATAAAATATTACCATCCTTATCGGCATAACCGGTGCCGAACATTGGGATAGCCATCATTTGCATGGCAGATTGCCACTCTTCAAAATTGGCAGCCTTATTCATGCGGTACCATTGTTCAACTACGCGGATATCTTCATAGTTTGCATAGCGCATAGCATAAGTGGCATATTTTCCCCTTAACACCGGACCGTGAATAGACCAAAGTGCCTCCTTTTTAAAAGTCCAGGAAAAGGGTCCAAATAGTTTAACCTTAATGGGTACCTTTTTAACTTTCAGCTGTTTCCATTCGCCGTCATATTTATACAAGTAGGGATTATCGGGATGAATTTCCAGCTCATAAATATCCACTAAATCGGGAGTATTGACGGTATGTCCCCAACCTAAATTTTCATTATGTCCCACCAATACAATGGGTGAACCGGGGAATAAACCACCGACCATATTCCAGCCTTCTTCGCTGTGTATATGAGCCTCATACCAGGCAAATGGGCCATCCCAGGGTTGATGGGAATTAATGGCTAAGCGAATTTTATCATCTTCTGACCGGCTAGAGGATACAGCAAATACATTGGAACCTTTAGTCAATGTTTTCCCTCCGGTTTTTTTGTGATTTTCCCACCAACTTGAGTTGCTTTTAAATTCTTCCGGTTTACGTTCCATCATTTTCTGTAGATAATTTTGAACACCAAAAAAGAGTGGGGTTTTATGGACGAAACCTGCTACCAGATCTTTTCCATTTACAGGATAAACTCCAGGGAGTGCCTCTCCAGGATAGTCTAAAATATACTGATTAATTCCTTCTGCATAGGCTTCACAGATTTTCCTGGTTGCAGGGGTTAAATCGGTTTCATAACCACTATCCACCTTGCGCCAGATTTCTAAAAGGTGAACCATGTAGTCATTTGGAGCAAGATCTTTACCATACACAGAAGCCAGTTTACCCCTGGCGGCCAACAGAGCATCCTGTATATTTTGCAAATCATCCTCAGCATGGGCATAAGCCAGTCCATAGGCTGCATCGGCATCTGTTTTGCCGAAAATATGGGGGACTCCCCAAGTATCCCGGTATATGGTTACATCGTATATTTTTGTGGAGATATTGTGTCTGTGATTTTTATCAATTGTGCTAAAATGAATACATGAAGAACAAATTATTAATAAGATGGTAACTCGGCAGAACCGAAATATAATCTGCTTACAAGAATGAATTAATAAATGAATAGCACGCAACTTTTTTTTTGGTTGATCAATTTAGTTGGTAATTTAATAAGGATTTATATTGAAATAAATAATTATTCTAAACCTAAGATCTAGTTCACCAAAATAATAACATCCAATATATTAATTTAATCATCTTTATTAAAATCTACGTATTCACAATAGGATGGCGGTCCAGCATCTAGAATACAATTCACAGACAAGATAATATCCGAAATATTTACTCTTCCATCTGAAATCAAATCACTTTAATTTGAGTTAGTTTTTTAATAATCATGTCAGCCGCAACATCTGCAGAGATTTTATCCGAATTGATATGTATATCAGGGTTATCGGGTATTTCATATGGGGAATCAATGCCTGTAAAATTTTTTAAGTTACCACTTCGAGCCTTTTTATATAACCCCTTTGGATCTCTAGCCTCAGCAACCTCAAGAGGTACATCTATAAAAACTTCTAAGAATTCTTCACCCATTAAATCCCTGGCGAGTCTTCTTTCCGCTTTAAATGGAGCGATGAAACTAACAATTGTAATTAATCCTGCCTCAAGCATTAGTTTAGAAACATTGGCAATTCTCCTAATATTCTCAACCCTATCTACATCTGTAAAACCTAAATCTTTATTGAGCCCATGGCGAATATTGTCCCCATCCAAAACCATGGTATGTTTGCCTATGCTATATAGTTTTTTCTCTAATATATTGGCGATCGTCGATTTTCCGGAGGCTGAAATCCCAGTAAACCAAATGACAATAGGTTTTTGGTTTTTAGCATTGGATCTTGAAGCTTTATTAATATCCATCTTATGCCAATGGATATTATCGCTTCTAAATAGAGCAAAATTTACAAGTCCCATGCCAACTGTATTATTTGAAATCTTATCAATAACGATAAAAGATCCCAAAGCTTTGGATTCAGTGTAGGGTGCCATTGGTATTTTTTTATCTAGTGCTATATTCACTATTCCTATTTCATTTAATTCAAGGCTGCTTGCAGCTTCCGATGCAAAGGTATTGATATTTATCCTATGCCTTAGTTTACTAACTGATCCGTTTGACTCGGAAACGCCAAATTTAAAAGTATATGGTCTCCCAGGGACCATCCTATTATCATCCATCCAGAGTAATTTCCCTTGAAACTGATCGGCAACCTCACATGAAAAGTCTTCTGTGAAGATGATATCTCCCCTGGAAATATCAATTTCATCCTCCAGTTCTAGAGTGACGGACTGCCCTTTAGAACAGAAGCATGATTTTTTATCTGAAACTAAAATATTTTTGATTTTACTCTTCTTATTTGAGGGTACTATGGTAATTGGATCCCCTTCTGAAATACCTCCATCGGCTACTTGACCGCAAAAACCACGAAAATCATGACTCAATCTATTTACCCACTGCACAGGGAGTATGAAATTATTATTGGGTTTTTCATTAATTAATGGAATATTTTCAAGGTATTGTAATAAACTCTCACCATTATACCATTTTGTGTATTCACTTGCCTTAATAATATTATCACCCTTCAATGCAGAAACTGGAATTGCGATGATATTTTCAATGTTTAATCCATTAGAAAACTCTAAATAATCATTTTTTATTTTTTCAAATATTTCTTGAGAGTATTCCACTAAATCCATTTTATTTATAATAAGGCAAATATTTTTTACGCCTAACATATCAACTATATAAGAATGTCGGAAAGTTTGTGGTAATAACCCCGTTCTGGCATCAATCAGAAGTAAGGCAAGATCTGCAGTAGATGCTCCGGTAGCCATGTTTCGAGTGTACTGCTCATGACCAGGAGTATCTGCCACGATAAACTTACGTTTATCGGTTGAGAAAAATCGATATGCTACATCTATGGTAATTCCCTGCTCCATCTCTGCAGCAAGGCCATCCACAAGTAGAGCAAAATCTAAATCATCACCCTGTGTTCCAAATTTCTTAGAGGTTGCGTGTAATTCTGCAAGTTGGTCATCGAAAATTAATTGGCTCTCATATAGCAATCTTCCAATTAGCGTTGACTTGCCATCATCAACTGATCCGCAAGTAATAAATCTTAAAAGCTGCTTATTTTCCTGCTCCATTAAATATTTTTCTACATCATTAATGCAGAATGATCGAAATCAATTATTCGTCCTTCCCGTTCTGAAGTTTTAGCTGACAGCATTTCCTGAATGATATCTGTAAGAGTTTTAGCGTTGGACTCAACCGCACCAGTCAAGGGGTAGCAGCCAAGCGTTCTGAAGCGAACCTCTTTCATCATAGGGGTTTCACCCTTTTTTAGTGGAATCCTATCATCATCCACTAATATTAAGACTCCATCTCGATCAACAACCGGCCTTTGCTTAGAAAGGTACAATGGAACTATGGGTATGTTTTCCTTATAAATATACTGCCAAATATCAAGCTCGGTCCAGTTTGATAAGGGGAAAACTCGAATACTCTCCCCTTTATGTTTCTTAGTATTGAAAATATTCCAAAGTTCTGGACGCTGATTTTTTGGATCCCATTGATGTTTTTCGGTTCTAAAGGAAAATATCCTTTCCTTAGCTCTTGATTTTTCCTCATCCCGTCTAGCTCCACCAAATGCCACATCAAAAGCATGCTTGTCTAAAGCCTGCTTAAGCGCTTGAGTCTTCATAATATCAGTATGCACAGAGGAACCATGTGAATATGGCCCCACACCCATCTTCACACCTTCTTCATTAATATGTACGATTAAATTTAACCCATATTTTGAAACAATTTTATCTCGAAAAGAAATCATTTCTTTGAATTTCCATGTGGTATCAATATGCATTAATGGGAATGGTAACTTATTGGGGTAAAAAGTTTTCATGGCCAAATGAAGCATGACAGCAGAATCTTTACCGATAGAATATAACATGACAGGATTATCAGCTGTTGCAACAACCTCCCGCATTATATATATGCTCTCTGCTTCTAATGTTTCTAAGTGAGTGAGACTCAAATGAACTCCTTATTAAAATATATAATAATAATTTTGGTTTTATTTATAAAATTGAAATAACACCAAACTATTATTTTGTGAAATGGATATGTTAGATGTGAATAGTTACTGAGAAACTACAGGATCCAATACATTTTCATGCTTAACCAGGGTAAGCCAATGATTGTATTGCCTATCCCTGCCATG
>SCKP01000034.1 GCA_004124405.1 Fidelibacterota bacterium
CCGATAGTACAGATTTTACCCTAACGGTGAAAGCCGTGAATGATGCACCTATAGTTTCGCAACCCCTAGAAGATATTGAGCTTCTGGAAGATTCAGGGGTTGCGGCTATGGTGCTCAGTAATGTATTTACTGATGTTGATGGAGATAGTTTAGTGTATGATGTTACTATCGATACAGATGGAATTATATCAGCTGAAATTAATGGAGACACTTTAATTATTTTTACTATTCCCAATCAGTATGGAGGTCCGATAGGTGTAATCGTTACAGCTAATGATCAGCAGAACGGGGCTGTTGCCAGTGACTATTTCACAGTAACCGTTACTCCATCAAATGATGCGCCTGTGGCGAATGAGATCGTAGTAACTTTGAATGAAGATAACATTAAATCAATTATTCCAGATGCCGAAGATATAGATACTCAATCTCTGGAATATATAATTACCATTTCACCTGCTCATGGTAGTGTAGAAATATTAGAGTCATATTTTAATTACCTACCTGATCCTGATTTTAATGGTGTAGATAGTTTTGCATATCAAGCATTTGATGGAGAACTTACTTCTAATGAAGCGATTGTGGGGCTCACCATTAATCCAGTTAATGATCAGCCAGTCTTAGCAGACATTGAAAACCAATTAGTTGAAGAAGGGGGAACATTTAATTTCACTCTCACTGCTAATGATATTGATGGCGATGAACTTTATTTTTCTGCTTCTTCAGATGCAAATGTGAATGTTGAACTCTCTGGTGATGAATTGACAATTACCGCATTGGCTGAAAACTTTAATGGTGAGGTACTAATTTTCATTGAGGTGAATGATGGAGAATATACTGACAGCGATATATTTATACTTGAGTTTACAGCAGTAAATGATCCGCCAAATATTTCTGGAATTGATGATCAGGAAATAAACGAGGATGGATTATTCCTTTACTCCATTCAGGCAGATGATGTAGATGGAGATTTGCTTGAATTTACAATTGAAGGAGATTCAAGCCTGGCAGATATTTCTATAAGCAGCAACTTATTATCTGTTACTCCAATCGCTAATTTTAATGGAGATATTTTTGTAACTGTCACAGTAAGTGATGGTGAGTTTACCGATAGTACAGATTTTACCCTAACGGTGAAAGCCGTGAATGATGCACCTATAGTTTCGCAACCCCTAGAAGATATTGAGCTTCTGGAAGATTCAGGGGTTGCGGCTATGGTGCTCAGTAATGTATTCTCTGATGTGGATGGTGATAACCTTGTATATGAGGCTGCAATTAATTTAAATGGTATTATATTCATTGACCTTATTGGAAACAATTTATATATCTCTACACTTTTGAACCAATTTGGTGGACCTATCACCATTACTGTAACAGCGGATGATCAGCAGGGAGCAACCCCAGCCATTAATCAATTTGAGGTAATTGTTCTACCAGTGAATGATCCACCCATTATTACTTCTATTCCTGATTCTACAGCCTGGGAAGATATAGAGTATACTTACCATGTTGAACTTGAAGATGTAGATAGTGATATATTTTATTTTAACTTAGGACAAGCTCCAGAAGGCATGGCAGTTGATAATAGGGGTGGTCTTATAACATGGACACCACTAGAAGGAGTTTTAACATCAGGTCTAGTAGTGTTATATATCTGGGATGTAGAAGATCCTGTGTTTGGTATAGACATTCCTATTCAACAGATATTTACTATTGATGTTATTCCAGTGAATGACCCTCCGATAATTATATCAACAGCTCATCCTACAGCTACTGAGGATGAACTATATTTATATCAGGTATTAGCCTCAGATCCGGATGATGTTGAATTTGGATATACATTAACCAATCAACCGATGGGAATGACTGTTGATTCTGTTGGGCTTATTTTATGGACACCCGTTAACGGTGTGTTATCTTCCGGGACAGTTACTATATCAGTTAACGATGGCGGTGAAGATAATGCATCACCTGCTGAGCAGGATTTTTTCATTGTTGTGATTCCGGTGAATGATCCTCCTGTGATTATTTCCACTCCGCTAATGACAGAATTAATGGTAAGTAATACATTCTTTTATCAGGTCCTTGTTGAAGATATTGACGATGACGAATTTAGTTATGTATTGATAGATTCTCCTCAAGGAATGACTATTGATGAAACAGGCTATCTGACCTGGGTGCCACAATATCCTGGTGAATACGGTCCAATCACTATCTTAGCTGCTGATGGTGGGGAAGATGGAATCGAACCAGCTTCACAGGAGATTTATATTTTAGTTACACCCTATACTGATATGATCACAATGAATTGGGAATTTAGTGAAGGTGCCAACCTTATTAGTTATTTAGGAATTCCGGGAGATAGTACGGTACAAACAGCAATGGCTCCACTGGGTGATTGGGCAATTGGTTTAATTGGTGAAGCTAATGCAGCATTGTTAAATGAAGAGGGTATATGGATTGGAAGCCTGCAAAATATTAAACCAACATCAGGCTATTGGCTGACTTTAAATTTAGATTATCCAATCGATACTACTATTCAATATAGTATTGATGCCTTTCCTACAAATCATGACCAAATTTATAATTTACATGTGGGTCCCAATCTCACCTCTTATGTAGGAAACGATGGAGCTGAGATAGGGGAAGCCCTTCCGGATGATATTGAGGGACACATAACCGGAATTATTTCAGCAGGCGTTGCGACAATGCCGGGTGAAGATGGTGAATGGATGGGTAGTTTGCAGAATTGGAATGTGCTAAAGGGATATTGGATATCTTCAGATATTGATGATCTAGAATTTAGTTTTGTAAGTGATGGATTGGTAAGAAAACATTATTCAGAAACAAAAGTAAATCAAAACAATAACTTGCCGGATCAGTTCAGCTATGAACAATCTACTCAGCAATCCTTCTATTTCGTTGATGCTGTAATGGTTGATGGATTGAATATTCATCCGGGTGAATGGATTTTAGCAACTAATAATGGTACGGTTGTTGGAGCACGAGAATGGAATGGTGAAGTTATTGATGTACCAGTCATGGGAACAGATGGAAATTCAGAATCAAGTGCATATTGTGCAGTAGGTGACATCCCTGAATTTAAATTATATCGCCCCAGCACAGGTGAATTGATTGATTTAACCGGTGAAATTTCATCATGGGCAAATAATGCCATCTCATTTGTAGGGCTTTTAGAGAATGTAGCTGAAATTCCAGATGCCTTCCGATTAGGTAATCCTTATCCCAATCCATTTAATCCCACCACTTCGATTACTTTTGATGTGGCATCTGAATGTGAATTAGAATTGTCAATTTTTGATATACAGGGTAGGCTAATTGAAGAGCTTGTATCTGGTCTAGTTCAGGCAGGGTACTATGAAATACAATGGAATGCAAGTGGTCAAGCCAGCGGTATGTACTTCCTCAGAATGGTGACACCAGAATCAGCTATTACTCAGAAACTTATTTTGATGAAATAATTGAAGATTTTACCCTAACGGTGAAGGCCGTGAATGATGCACCTATAGTTTGCAGTCGCCTGAATTTTCAGGGACTGCAGCTTGGGTGTTTTTTTATTGTGGATATTTGAATTCCAATTTCGGAATTTCCCCTTGTACTTCCCTGTTTCCTGTCTCACGCCCCCTTTTTCCCTCAGCGTTCTCTGTGCTCTTAGTATTTTCCGTTTTTCAAACCCGATCAGGCATTCAGGAATTTAAACATATTAGGAATTTAAATTTAAAGATTCCCAATAATTTTCCAATTTTTCATGCAAATCTGATAATGTGCCATTATTTTCAATGGTGGTATTCGCCAATTTCTTTTTTTCCAACTCAGGCATTTGCAGTGCCATTCTTTTTTCAATTTGATCCTCTGGAATATTCTTCCGATTGAGAATGCGTTCAATTCGGGTAGATTTATCGGCGGTGATGAGTAAAATAGAATTAAAGAATTCGATGAAGCCTGCTTCTAATAAAAGAGCGGCATCAACAATAAATAATTTCAATCCTTCAATTTCAGCTTTTTGTGCAGCTTCTATCATTAATTGTGAAACTTCAGGCCAGATAATTTCATTCAGCTGATTTTGTAACGATTTGGATGAGAATACAAGCTCCGATAATCGTTTTAAGTTCAACTGATTATTGGTAGTTACCTGAGGACCGAAGGTTGTAATAATGCGCTGGGTGAGATTATTATTTTTAGTAAACAGGTTTTTAGCTTCCGAATCGGCATCAATAACAAATGCGTCTTTTTTCTTAAAAAACGCTGATGCAGTAGATTTTCCAGAACCTATTCCACCTGTGATTCCTAGTTTATACACAGCATAATAATAATATTAAATCAGTGGATTTAAATGTTAGTTTTATTTTGGACTGAATTGCCTGTGTCAATTCAATATCCCCTCAAGAATCCTTCGCATCGACATAGATGATGCACCCAGAATCGCTGAATAATTTGATTGTAGTTAAATATTTTAATCTGCCAAATTATTAAGAGGTGATATTTTTTAAAATGTCTGATCTAATCTCATCAATTGTACCTTTTGAATCTATTACTTTGGTTAGCCTTTGGTCAGAATAATATTTTATAACTGGTTTTGTTTGCTGGTGGTACACGGTTAATCGTTGTTGAATTGTCGCAGGATTATCATCTTCCCGTAAATATAATTCTTCATTGCAATTATTGCATTTACCAGCATTTTCAGGTGGTTCAAATATTAAGTTATAAACTTGACCACAACCTTTACAGGATCGTCTATTTGAAAGTCTGGTAATAATTAAATTGTCAGGAACATCCATTACAATCACATGATCCAATTGTTGATTCACACCTTTTAGTAAATAGTCTAGTTTTTCTGCTTGAGGGATGGTTCTTGGAAATCCATCTAAAATATACCCATTATTACAATCCTGTTCGTTTAATCGTTTTTGCATCATATCCAGTATTATAGAATCTGGAACTAATTGTCCAGAATTCATAAACTTTTGCGCTTCTTTTCCCATTGAGGTATTATTATTTATGTTTTCCCGAAGCATATCACCAGTTGAAATCTGTGGAATAGCAAATTGGTCAATCAGGTATTTTGACTGGGTTCCCTTCCCACCACCAGGTGGACCAATCAATATAAGTCTCATTCTAATCTCCTAAATAAAAATTCCAGCAATGGTTGCGGTGAGCCATGACGCAATGGCACCTCCAAACATAGCCTTTAATCCCATTTTTGCCAAATCACTTTTTCTTGATGGTGCAATTGCACTAATACCGCCAATTTGAATACCAATAGAAGAAAAGTTCGCAAATCCGCATAATGCATAGGTAGATATGATAATTGCTCTTTCGCTGATTAACCCTTTATCAATATAATCACCCAGTGTTCCAAAAGCGACAAACTCATTCAGTGAGAGCTTTATTCCCAGGAGATTTCCTACTTGTGCAGCATCATTCCAGGGCACACCCATTAAATAAGCAAGGGGTGATAATATCGTTCCGAAAAAGGTACGGAGAGAGCCAGGGAAATAGCCAGCAAACTCACCTTTTACCGGGGATAAACCTGAAGAGTCATAGGCGACATAAAGTCCATTCAACAATGATCCGTCAATGATGGAATCCAGCCAATTCAGCAGCACGTCTATTACAGCGATGAGTGCTATAAATCCGATCAGCATGGCACCTACATTTACTGCGAGTTTCAGTCCATCTGTTATACCATTTGAGGCAGCTTCAATGGCATTTGATCCCACTTGAATATCCGGTAATTCGAGGTCTCCAGCTGTTTGAGAATGCTCCTTTTCTGGGAAAATTATTTTACCAATTACCAAGGCAGCGGGCGCAGACATGACAGATGCAGCCACCAAATGACCTGCAGGAACTCCCATCGCGATATACCCCGCAAGAACGCCTCCGGCAATAGTTGCAAAACCCCCAACCATTACTGTGAGCAGCTCAGATTTTGTCATATTATCTAAAAATGGTTTTATTAATAAAGGAGCTTCTGTTTGACCAACAAAAATATTGGCGCTGCAGGATAATGTTTCTGCACCACTGGTTCCAATCGTCCATTTCATGAAACGGCTCATTCCTTGAATGACCTTTTGCATGATACCAAAATAATAGAGAACACTCATAAACCCACCAAAAAATATAATAGTGGGTAATACCTTAAAAGCAAATTGAAAACCAAAACCGGGCCAGGCAGCATCGGGACCCGGGAAATAATATGCTCCATTTGCTAAATGACCAAATAAGAATTGTGCTCCGTAATCTGAGAGGCTGAGAAAGTATGCAATTTTATCGCTGAACTTTTGGAATATTAGCTTCCCATATAAACCATTAGTTATCAACATGGTTGTACCGGAAATGATAAAGAGTGACCCTGATATTTTTTGAAATTCCCGTACGCCCTTATGAAGACTGCCAAGAATTAAAAATATCGTCGTTATAATGAGAATAATTTTTGAAATGGATGGAAAAATTAATAGTGCATACCCTACACTCAGGGATGAAATAATAATAATTAAAGTTGCCTTAATACCCCCTCCAACAGATTCAACATCTTTTCGCTGAATATAGATAATAATTAATATACTCAATAGAGACATGCCAATAAAACTACCCATATCTTCCCTCAGTATTATTAAACCAAAGAGAAGCTGTAAACCAATTCCCCAAATAATAGGTCGAAGTTTAACATCTGATCTATGATAAGACAAGAGCCAGGCGCCGCCCAAAAGTACTAATAGCCCTAAAATACTAATATAATTCATCTTTTATCCTTCCTTTGCTCAATATAACATCGCCGACAAAGAGCTTCATATTTGTCTGTTTCTCCAACCACAACTAGTTTCTTTTCAGAACTGATTCGGTGGCTGAAATTAGCAGGATCGCCGCAACCCATACAAATTGCGTTTACTTTGGTTATATACTCTGCATCAATCAGTAAATCAGGCATTGATCCGAAACTTTTTGCAAGATAATCTTTTTCCAAACCTGCAACTACAACTCGTTTGCCAGAATTTGCCAGTGATTTACAAACTTTTACAATTGACTTATCAAAAAACTGTGCCTCATCAATGCCGAATACATCTGCTTTATTTAAGTAATCCAATATTATTCCTGGATCATGAACCTGGACGGATTTTATCTTTCTCTGATTATGGGAAACGATATATTCTCCTTCAAATCTATTATCTGTAGTTGGTTTAAATATGGCAACTTTCTGTTTAGCAATTTGGGCTCGAACCAGTCTGCGAATCAATTCTTCAGTTTTTCCACTAAACATGGGACCGCAGATTACTTCAATCCAGCCAGAGTTTTTTGGTGTTAATGTCATAAATAATTAGGTTGCGTTTTTATGATTAATAATTAAAGTCCTAATTTTTGTACGAAGGATATCAACAGCCACTTTATTGCGTCCACCTTCTGGTATAATAATATCTGCATATTTTTTAGTTGGCTCCACAAATTGAATATGCATGGGGCGAACTGTCTTATAATACTGTTCAATAACGGAGGAGAATGTACGGTCTCGTTTTTCAATATCTCGTTTAATTCGTCGGATAATTCGTATATCGTCCGCGGTTTCAACATAGATTTTTATATCCATCATGTCTCGAATATCCTGATGAAATAATGCCAATATTCCTTCCAAAATAATGATACGATGTTTTTCAACAGATTGCGTTTCTTTTTTTCGAGTATGAGTGGAAAAATCATAGATAGGAATATTTACTTCAATTCCGTGTATGAGGGAATTAATATGTTCTTTCATAAGCGAGTAATCAACAGAATCAGGATGATCAAATTAACAGATGCTCGCTCTTCCAAAGTCAAGTTGGATAAGTCTTTATAATAGGAATCCTGCTCAATGAGTGTAACTTCTGATTTTCCAAATTCAGATGCTATTGCCTTTGCGATAGATGTTTTTCCAGAGCCTGTCCCGCCAGCGATGCCTATTAATATGGCGTATTTATCCATTATCCAAAGGGAAATGGTAATAGTTCTGAGATATTCCTGGTGTTATATTCTCCAGATTCATTGGCAATATAAATGGGAATATTGGTAGCATATTCATGGATAATTTGGCGGCAGGAACCGCAAGGAAAAGCCCCATCTTTTGTGATGAGTGCTAAAGCGGTAAAATTAGTATATCCTTGGGATATAGCAGAAAATATCGCCACCCTTTCAGCACATAAGGTAGTTGGATATGCTTTAGATTCCACATTACAGCCTAAGATAACGGTATTAGAATCCGTTAATAATGCAGCGCCTACAAAATAATTACTATAGGGAGCCATAGCCCTTTTTTGGGCGGTAATTGCGTGTTGTATTAGCTTTTCAGGAGTCATATTTTTACAATGGTAACATAAAATTATTCATAATAAATATTGGAATTATTTTATAAAAAATTCACCCTTTATAATTGATCGATTACCCACTTTGTCAGATGCCTGAACATACAGGGTATGTACTCCTTTTTTCAAATTATATTTTAAAGGATACCGTACTTTATTTTGGTAGGAGTTATATTCAAATACAACCGGATTATCATCTAATTTAACAATAATATCTGTTTCACCTTCTATTCCGGAGAATGAATCTATTACATTGAATGAAATATGCTCAAGGTCTGATGAATAATAGGTTCCATTTAAATCAGGTATAAAATCGGACAATTTGGGAGGATTGTTTTCCTCAATTACCGCAAAGATTTCTCCGGATAAAATGGAAGTGCTTATATACATGGAATCAGGGGCAAGCTGGGAGGGTAAATAGTTCCATTCATTTTTTTTCTGATTGTAGTAATATATTCCAATATTACTAGTAGTGTAAATAGGCTCTATTGCCATTTTCAATTGTATTTCATTATTAAAGGGAATAAGGTAGGGTTTTAGAAAATATGGCCCGGTGATGATTTGTCCTTCTTTTGGCTGAGAGGTATTTACAGGTCTGCTCCAAACGAATGTAGTGTCATAAAAAGTATGTGCTTTACCCGTTAATAGCATTTGTCCATCCAATAGTTCAAATTGGAATGATGAATCCGGATAAATTATTTCTCCAGAAAATTCCATACTAAATATTTCATAAGGAATAGTACTTTCATAATAGACTTTGAGTTCGGTTACATTTTCAAGGCTTGAAGGTGATAATATGCCTGAAGTTAATGTTAGCTTAGAATCCCGTTTTAATTTATGAGAATACAATTTGCCCTCTTTTTTCAAAGAGAGAAATGCCTCCATGCCTGAAAATATATTTTCTTTAAACGAAATAAAAACCCCTTTTTCATAATGTTTGATTTTAAACTCACCATTTATATTTTCAAAATCTTGCTGCGATTTCATATGAAAAGTTGGCGGACTTGAAACACCTGAACTATTTTTCCCTGAAATCTGCAGTACATTAAATGGTGGAATAATATTTTCGACCAAATATGTATTATTACCCATTTCATAGTATTCAGTTGGAATTAGCTGATCTGTAGAAATTGGTTCGGTTAAATAAAATTGTGGTCTTACCTTCTCATCGGTCTTAAATGTAATGGTACAATTATTCTCATAAAAATTGGTAGAATAGTCAAAGGATGGTAAAGTATCAGAAACAAAAAATGCTCGAATTTCTATTTTATTTCCGGCATAATCCGATATGTCAATAATTGCATCATGGACTATCTTTTGATCAAAATTAAACCCTTGTCTTGACTTACTATTAATAAAAGGAAGCGATTGATTTTCGTGATGACTGAAGATATGATAATATTTTCCATATCCTTCCCGTGCCAGAGAGTAACTGCGTTCTGTATAAATTTTGCTGGCATCACCCCAATCTATTTTATTGTATTGCATTGAATAAATAAACTGCGCATCTAATAACAAATTGATGCTGTAAATACCAAAATTGAAATGCTGCCCTGATATTTTATCAATGGTTTTTATGGCGATTCCAATATTTCCGAAAGCAAATATTGTATCAGCTAAAACATATTCATTATCATTTATTTTTTGAAGTGGAAATATTTTCTGTTCAGAAAATCCGTTGATAACTGCATTTTCATCCAATGGAATAACAGCAATGGATTCTGCTTCAGGCGGCAAATTATCCGGCAGGTCCAATGAGTACAGGAAAGGATTTACCGGCTGTCCATAGCCATCACGAATTTCAAAATGAAGGTGGGGACCAGACACACCACCCGTATCTCCTGAGTATCCTAATAGGTCACCTCTTTTAACAGGATAGTCATCCGGATCTATTTTATGATCTATGGTATATTTCCCATAATCTTCATGAAGTGCATTCACCAAATTATCCACCTCTGGAGTAAAATGATCCAAATGGGCGTATACCGCTGTATTACCATCGTGTAAGGTTAAGTAAATGGTTTTACCATATCCCTTAGAGCTGGTTCTGATGCGTGAAATATATCCGTCATCAATAGCAACCAGATGATATCCAATTTCACCAAATGTTCGTATATCAACTCCAGTATGGTATCTGCCAGGGCGTTCCTCTCCAAATACTGCTGTAATTTCTTTTTTTGCCTTTATAGGCCAAAGATAATCCTGTGAAAAGGCTTGGCTGAAAAAAATAATAATGATGAAGCAAATTCTATAAATCAAATTACACTGAAAATAGGAGTGAAATAAAAAAATGATTAAATAATTGAGGGTTTAACCTTTGAATCCCAAGTTTGTAAATTATCCATGTTTATGAATCTAAAACTACTCAAATTACGCTGGAAAATATTCTTTTGGACTATGACCGGAAGAATAAAAAAAATGCATTCCAGACTTCAATTAACCCCGAGTAATGGAAATCCGGAAAATATTCTGATTATATTTCCAATAGATGAACCATCTTTCAGGGTTGCCTGTTATGCTTTCCGGGATTTAGGAAAAGATAATGTGCAAAAAAGGCAATTTATTTTTATTGTGAAGGAACAATTTAAAGATTTGTTTCATTTACGAATTGGAAATTCTATGTTTATAACTCATTCTGACAAAGATACCATTTTATATGGAGAAAAAAGATTATTGAATTCATTACAGAAAATTAAATTAGATATTATTGTAGATTTAAATCCAACATTTCAATTAGCGATTTCTCGATTTATCAGTTTATTGAAATCAGAAATGAAAGTTGGTTTTGTGTCTGATTTCTCGGATCGCTTTTATAATATTCAATTAGATATTTCCAAATCAGGGATTACGGAAAAAGGGTTTAAACAAATAAATTGGATGCTTGCCCAATGATTATAACGGTTTTTGAAGATAGTAATTATTCATCATTATTTCCATTGAATATAAATCGTGCATCCTGTGAATTACGCTGTGGTGCGTTTACAAATTTAGAACGAATTAATAATCTGTTAGCTCCGGATGATTCCATTCATTTAGTAGTGCGTGAAGAACTCACAACCTTAATGAAAGAAAGATATCCAAATTTGACGGTTAATCCGGAAATGGTTTCCCAGGGAATTTGGTTAAATGGCAGGGGATTATGGAATGAAAATAAATTAAAAGAAATAACTTCCGGCAGGTCGTATACAAATAATGGTGTTTTAATGGCTATCCAAAATCATGAGGATATCCCCTTTATAGAATTTCATCAGTACTTGGATTCAGCCAGCCTTGTTTCAACTGAGATTGTTATACAATTTATAAAAAATATATGGGATGGAATATTCTTACAATCGGAGGTTATTGCAGCTGATGCTCAAAACTTCATTGATTATAAACAAGGAGATATTCATCCAACAGTAGCCATTGAAAATGGCGATAATGTATTTATCGGTGAGGGGGCATCTGTTCGTGCAGGCTCTGTTTTGGATGCAAGTGCAGGTCCAATTATTATTGCTGACAATGCTTATATTGATATTGGCTCTCTCATCCAGGGTCCGGTGTATATTGGCTTTAGATGTGTCATTAATCCAGGCGCAAAATTAAGAGGTAATGTAACATTGGGACCGCAATGTAAAATTGGTGGTGAAGTGGAGGATGTAATTTTCCAGGGATATAGCAATAAACAACATGATGGATTTCTCGGGCACAGCTACATTGGAGAATGGGTTAATCTGGGTGCGAATACCAATAATAGTGATTTAAAAAATAATTATGGATTAATTCAACTGACCATGGACGATAAAAAAATTGAAACCCGGCAGCAATTCCTAGGCACTATGATGGGAGACTATTCCAGAACCGGTATATCAACCATGCTAAATACAGGAACTATTGTCGGTTTGGGAGCTAATATCTTTGGTGAAGGTTTTCAGGATAAATATATACCCTCCTTTCGTTGGGGGAAAAATGATACTACGGAGCTGGAAAAGTTTTTTAGCACCATTGAAAAAATGAAACAGAGAAGAGGAAAATCATTAAGCTCCAATGAAAAAAATTATCTCACTAAATTGTTTGAAAAACAATTGTTAAAATAATAATGAAATACCTTGTACAGTATCCGAAGTAAAAATATATTTCCAGCCATGAATTTTGGAGAAAAATATGGCATTTGAAGGTTTAATATGTCCAGCGTGCTCAAACCCATTGGATGAGACCAAGCTGGAAGAAAAAATGGTTTGTCCTGAATGCAGAACAAATTTAAAACAAAAAAAGTTTTTAGCATTCCTGGAATTTCTCATGATGCACGGATTGGTAACCAATATTGACTTTTTTGACCAGACTCTTTATGGAGATGAGATTAAAAGGACTGTAGAGGAAAAAGAACAGCAAGATGAAACTAATCCTGATGATTATGAAGATAAAGCCAGCAATATTGATTATATTGAAGAAACTCCTGACCTTAAGGAAGTAACTACCGATGAGGAAGAATTTCGACATTGGGAGGGTATTGAAGAGGATTGGCAGGAGTTCAATAGAAAGAATAACCCTGGTCTGGGAAAAAAAGAAGGGGGAGGATAATGGATAAGCCTAAGAAAAAACAGCATCAAATTAAAATTGAACTTGATGATAATGTGGGGCAAGGGGAGTATGTGAACCTGGCTATTGTAACTCATTCTCCTGCAGAATTTGTAATGGATTTTATTCGGGTATTGCCTGGAATGACAAAGTCAAAAGTGAAATCCCGGATTATTATGGCTCCCATGCATGCAAAAACACTAATGATGGCATTGCGGGACAATATAAGCAAATATGAAAATAAATTTGGGGATATAAAAGTTACAAAGGGTGGAAGACCAGCTCCAAATCTTAAATTACCGGATGATGTATTGCCGAATTGATATAAAAAAGCCCCTGAAATTCAGGGGCTTTTTTATAGAAAATTATAATTGATTTTGGTATCTTTTTTTAAATAAGTACCATCCCTGTACCACAAGTAAACCGTACACACTACCCAAGATACATCCGGCAATTACGTCCGATGGATAATGCACCCCGATATATACCCTTGAAAGCATAACGATTCCTGCGGTTACCCAAAAAATTGTTCTAAAGCGATTATAGATTGATGAAAATACCGTTGCTAATCCTGCCATATTTGCGGCATGATTTGAAGGAAAAGAATAATTACGTCCTTTTTCTCCCACTAGATGATTTACAATATTTGCATCTAATCCTGCCCAGGGTCTAGGTCTGAGAATGGTCTTTTTAATAAATAATCCGGATTGATCAACAAGAATAATTACAAGGGGTATTAAAATCGCCAACTGCCAGCGGTTTTTCTTATCTTTAATGATGGCAAACAGCCAGGGAATTAACATTAAAGGAATGAAATATTTTGTTTCATCAAACAAGGGCATGATGAAATCAAATACCGGGTTTGATAGATTATTATTAATAAATAAAAAACAAGCCCGATCAATAGAAAGTAAAAAATCCAAACTAATTGAATTTATTTAATCAGAATGTTGAAGTAAACCGCATTACAATCTGTCGTCCCATTACTGCCCCGCCTACCAACTCCCTATGCAGGTCATTATTTAAATTTAAAGCAGATAAGTTAAAATCAAGATTTTCTGTAATATGGTAGGTATAGAATAAATCAATAATATTATAGGGGCCAATAATGCCTGCCCAAATCCCGTCACTCCATTTAAATTTATCAACATGCCGGAAATTTACAATAAAATCACCTATTGCTGAAGTTCCCTTTATACTGGCATTCCATTTCCATTTGGGTGCATTAATGGGGTCATTTTTCTTGGTAAGTTCATTATAGAACTCGGTGGTTCCATACCAGGAAAAATTCCCATCTATTATTATGTTTTCAGTTAGAAAATGTGTTATACCAAAGTCAAGCCCCTGCATCCAGACTTCACCATAATTCATGGGACTTAACACTAAATCCGTGATATTGCTGGCATTGCCGTGACCAGATATAATTGGCTCCCCATTACTATCATATAAACCGGTTTGAACCAGTTCATATTCACTTAAACCGGTAGTACCATGAAATTCATCTACACCTACGGCTAAATATTTACCCGCATCTAAATCAGGAAAATTTTCAACTTTTAAAGCAGGATACCCATTCTGTTCATATAAAAATTCATAAGGATGAAATATTTGCCCTGCATCATATGGTTCACCATTTTTTTCCCCTGCTTCCAGCATAACAATACCCCATTCCCCAGGATCCGCCCAGCATGGATCTATCGTTCCGGCCCCATCTGGGCAATCACCATTTTTATCATCCCTCCATCCAAATTCATCTGCCCATTCTTCCCAATCTCCATCATCATCCAATCCATTCCAGGCAGTACCATAGGGTGGATGTGTGCCAATATCGTTGATGGGCATAAGGCCGGCAACACTGCCAAAATTATGGACTGTTGTAATATCATTTCCATTATCATCAAACTGTCTATTAACAATTAAAGGGGTTATAATAGTTGGAGGACTGAAAAAATCTTCGTAGAAACTGAGGTAGTAATCCAGCGAAAAATGGGTTCGGTTGCCTAAAAAGCCTTTATAGCCAAATTCAATAGTTTGGATTTTTTCAGTTTTTATGGGATCTACATCCGGTAAATTTATAGTTTCTTCAGGAGTATAGAGTACACCATCTCCATTGAGCTCTGGCACAAAAATAACATACTGTGAAGTATCCAGCGGTGTCATATCTCCTGCTAATAAAGCACCGTCAACATGGGTTTTAAAGAAATAAGGTGCGCCATCTACTCTCTCATTATACCCATCAAAATACGTTGGGTCATCTAAAGTACCCATTCTATAGAATGTACTCCCATCTTTAGAATAGAAACCAGGTTCTACCACCGAATAAACCTCACTGCCAAAACAGGGTTCACCAACACGACAGTAGGGAGTTCCATCTTTATTGCCCCTGAGATAAATATTCAAATTGCCTGTCCTGGTAATGAAAAGGTCTGTAAATAAGGTGATTGAATTAGGGGTGTTATGAGCTTTACCATAGGTGAAGCGCATGGATGATTTTGAATCAGGTTTATAAATGAACCCTAGCTTGGGAGCAAACAAAATACCTTCATCTAGTAAATCGTGATAATCAAATCTAGCCGCTGTAATAAATTCATACCGGCTGGTTCCAAAAAGCTCGGTTGTTGATTGATAGTAAATGCCATATTCATTAGAAGTAGGGTCAACGAATTCATCAGGCTCATCAATACCTTCAGTACAATGCCAATATTTACCATATCTAAATCCTTCGCCTTCACCATCTGAGCATATTTTATCATCTACCATACCATCACCATCATCATCAATACCATTATCTTTTATAAAAACATCATCTCCATCATTATCATATCCATTGGGTCCATCATTTAAAATAGTACCAAAGGTTTTGGGTTCAGTTCTAAAATAATCCATTCCCCATACCAATTTTGTATTTAATTTATTGAGATTAAAATTATTCTGAATTTGAAATGCATAATTTTTTGATTTATCAATAATTCTATTTCCCAATAGGTACCCACGGGTATTTCCAGAAAAACTTTCATTCATATAAAATTGTGAAAACCAGTTTTTATAGCGGCTCCGAAGCTGGTAAAATTTATATTCAAATCCATCAGCAATGTACCTGCCTGTTCCCGTTACCTGTTGCGTTTTTGTCCATGAATACCCTGTTTGCAAGGTCATATTGAAATCAGGATTGGGGTCGTAATCTATTCGGAACTCAACTTTTCGGTTATCTATTTCAAAGTCAGGGTAATCTGATAAACCATCTCCATTTACATCATCAATAAATTGATAATTATCAATCAGGTCAGGTGCATTATACAGACCATCATTATTAGTATCTGTAAAAGCTTCATATGATTGTCTAATAGTATCATTTTCACCAGCATCAGGTGCTATTTCACCTTCTTGGTCATAAACACCATCACCATTTAAATCTATAGCCTCAATTCCATCTAAACCAAAATCATCAAATGGTTCCCCCGCAAAAGCGTATAAACCATCCCCCGTATCAAATACCCCATCATTTTCACCTGAATCCCAAGCTATAAATATGCCATCTTCTTCGCCCGGGTCCGGCTCAATGTATCCATTATCTTCCGGACAGAGACCATCCTGTCCACAATCAAAAATGATTTCACCTTCATCCCATACACCATTTGCGGGCGGCCATACATCGATATACTCATTTTCTTCCCAAATACCGTCTCCATCATCAGATATGAAAGTATCACCAGATTGCATTATGCCATCACCTTCAGTTCCATCTGCATCAGGTGCCGTCCATTCAGGATTTTCAATTCCACTAAATATTAAACTAAAAGGAGTCTCTGGTAGATATTGGCAAATACCATCTAAACCACAATCTGAATAATATGGATGAAATTGCCCAGCATGAAGGCTTTCTCCAGGATAATAAATACCATCTCCTGGTAAATCAATAAATGGATCCCCTGGTAATCCATCTTCACCAAAGTCATAGGTAAAAATATCAAATTCCAGTTTCACTTTTTCTTCATTATAACGATAATTGCCATTTACATTCCAATTATTTGATTTATTATTTTCAATATAGTAAGGGTTTTTATCACCATTTGGTAATAATGGATTCCTTCTACCATCATGAATTAACAAATTATTATCTATATTTGCTCCCCAGAAATATTCATCATCATCATCAATGGTTCCATTATTATCATTATCTACACCGTCATCCTTATCATCAGAAGCCAAATCAATTTCTTCATCAATAAATCCATCTCCATCATTATCAATTCCATCTGCTATAAAATAATCCTCATCAATCAACACAT
>SCKP01000035.1 GCA_004124405.1 Fidelibacterota bacterium
ACAGCGGGAAAACGGCGCTCGGTCGCACCTTCAGCCTTCTGGGCGTCGCTCTTGGTCGCGTCGGCCATATCGATCCTCGTCTCACATGTTTCTGACGGCTTCCCCACGCCTTGATCTGGCGCGTCCCATGACAATGCCATTCACGGAGGAAACCCTGCACCAGACAAGTGCAGTCAACATGCGGCGGTACCCCTTGCGCGGCCAAGGGTCAAGGCGCAGGCACGCTAAAGCGCGGCGAGACCCTGTTCGAGGTCAGCCCAGAGGTCATCCGGGGCTTCAAGCCCGACCGACAAGCGCACCAGACCGTCACTCACACCCGCCTCTTGCCGCGCTTCGGGCGTCATGGCGGCATGGGTCATGGTGGCGGGGTGAGTTATCATGGTTTCTACCGCCCCAAGGCTTTCAGCCAGGGAGCATAATTCCAAGCCGTTCATTAGGGAAATACCCGCGGAAATACCCCCTTTTAATTCCATGGAAATCATTCCGCTGAAGCCATCCATTTGATCTTTAGCAATGTCATGTTGGGGATGGGATGGCAAACCGGGAAAAGTTACCCTTTCAACTTTAGAATGAGCTTCTAAAAATTCTGCAATTGCCTGGGCATTTTCACAATGACGGGTCATCCTGAGAGATAAGGTTTTTATTCCCAATAAAGTGAGCCAACAGTCAAATGGGGAGGGTACCGCCCCAACCGTTTTCTGGATAAACTTAAATTTTTCACCCAACTCATTATCATTGGTGATGAGTACCCCTCCAATAATCTGATTATGACCGCTGAGATATTTGGTGGTACTGTGCATGGTAATATCCGCACCAAACTCCAGAGGCCGCAATAATGCCGGCGTAGAAAAGGTAGAATCAACCCCATATAAAATGTTGTGTTTTTTGGCAATTTTGCCCATAGCATCTAAATCGGTTACCTTTAATAGAGGGTTTGTAGGGGTCTCTATCCAAATCAGTTTGGTATTATCCTGAATGGCATCTTCTACTTCCTGGGGATTGGATGAATTCACATAGGTAAATGTTAAATCATAATTCACCAAGAGGTTATTATACAGTCTTGACACACCTCCATAAACATCATCAGAACAAATAATATGGTCACCTGACTTAAAAAGTTTCATAATACTATCAACCGCTGCCATACCTGAAGAGAAACATATACCATGTTTGCCGCCATCTAAAGCAGCCAAATTATTTTCCAAAACTTCCCTGGTAGGATTTGATGCTCGGGTGTAATCATAGCCCTTATCCTTGCCCACCTCATCTAAAACATAGGTTGCCGATTGATAAATTGGCGGTACAATAGCCCCGGTTGATGGGTCAGGAGATATCCCCGACCGGACTACTTTAGTATCAAATTTCATTAATATATCCTTTTTTAATTGTTTTAAATTGCTTTCCCGCAACATTTTTTAAATTTTTTACCGCTTCCGCAGGGGCAGGGGTCATTTCTGCCTGTTTTTTCTTCAACCGATATGGGCTGCCTTTGCTGTTGATTCTGAGGAGGAGCCTGCGCTCCCTGTCTTGTACCCTGTGGCGGTGCAGTGAATCCCATTCCAGCAGATTCATCGTGCTGCATTTTTAAATTAGCCGGTGCTGGCCTGGGTGCTGCAGGTCTCTTTTCAGCTTGTTGAATATTAGCTCGGAAAATTCGTTTGAGGGTTTCCCGATTGGTATCCACCATCATTTCAGCAAACATGCCAAAACCTTCCTGCTTATATTCAATGAGGGGATTTTTCTGACCATAGGCGCGCAGTCCAATTCCTTCTCTCAGTTGATCCATAGCTGCCAGGTGTTCCCGCCAATTCTCATCTATGGTACGAAATACCACCCATTTTTGGAATTGATCAAATACATTTTTATCAACCAATTCTTTTTTATATGATAATATTGCATTTGCTCCCTGCACCACCATATCCCTTAATTCATCTATTGTACTCACACGGTCATTTTCAGATTTAATATCTAAAGAAAAGGTGTTTAATACTTCATTTGTAAATTCATCCCACTCCCATTCTCGGGGATTACTTCCATTTCCGCAATATAATTCGATGAGATTATCCAGATAATCAGCCATAATTTCATCCACCTCACGGCCGATATTGGCACCATGGAGGGCATAATTTCTACGATCATATACAATTTCCCGCTGTTGATTCATGACATCATCATATTCCAGCAAATGCTTTCGGATACCAAAATTTCTACCCTCAACCTTTTTTTGTGCCCGTTCAATGGATCGGGTTACCATAGCATGTGTAATAACTTCACCTTCTTCCACACCCATTCTATCCATCACTTTAGCAATACGGTCAGAACCAAATAAGCGCATGAGATCATCTTCCAGGCTTAGGAAAAATACGGATTCTCCGGGATCTCCCTGGCGACCTGCCCGCCCTCTAAGCTGCAGATCTATCCGGCGGGATTCATGCCTGCCAGTACCTAATATGAATAATCCACCCACCTCTTTTACTCCATCCCCTAATTTAATATCCGTTCCCCGTCCTGCCATATTGGTGGCTATGGTAACTGCGCTGGTTTGTCCGGCAAGGGTAATTACTTCAGCTTCCTTTTGATGCTGCTTTGCATTTAAAACATTATGGGGAATTTTTCCCCGTTTCAGCATGCGGGCAAGAGTTTCAGATTCCTCCACCGATGTTGTACCTACCAGAACGGGTTGCCCCTTTTGAGTTAGTTCTTTAACTTTTTCTATAACGGCATTATATTTTTCCCGTTTGGTACGATAAACAAGATCATCCGTATCATTTCTAATTATGTCCTGATTTGAAGGGATTTCTATAACATCCAATTTATAGATTTCCATGAGCTCCTGAGCTTCGGTTAGTGCAGTACCGGTCATTCCTGCCAATTTATTATACATTCTAAAATAATTTTGGATTGTTATGGTGGCCATGGTCTGGGTTTCTTTTTCAATTACCACCTTTTCTTTTGCTTCCAATGCCTGGTGCAGTCCATCACTGAATCGCCGTCCATGAAGCACCCTGCCGGTGTGTTCATCAACAATTAATACTTTGCCTTCCTGAACAATATATTCTATATCTTTTTCATATAGGGAATACGCCCGTAAAAGCTGATTTATGGCATGAATTCGATCGCTTCTTTCCATGTGAAGGGTTTGCGATTCTTCCTTTTTCTCTAAAATTTGGTGCTGAGTAATACCCTCTGTATTTTCAATTTCGTGGAAAATTTCTCCTAAATCGGGAATGATAAAATTTTCTGGATGTTCCGGAGATAGATACTGTCTGCCTATCTCAGAAAGATCAATAACATGTGCCCGTTCATCAATACTGAAATATAACTGTTCATCCAGGTCATTCAATTTCTTATCCCGAATATATTCACTTTCCATTTTATGGACAAGCTGCTGGGTGCCTTGCTGCTGGAATATTTTCATGAGGCGTTTGTTTTTTGGCGCTCCCCTGGATGCTATGAGTAGATTGACAGCTGCTTTTTTATCATCCGTTTCCAAGGCTTCTTCTGCCTCAGCAATTAACTTATTTACCATTTGATTTTGCTTACGAATAATATTTTCGATGCTGTTTCGCCATTCGTTATACTGTTGATTTGAAGGTGCATCTACATTACCAGAAATGATGAGCGGTGTTCGTGCCTCATCTACCAGAACTGAATCTACCTCATCTACTATGGCAAAGGCATGTCCTCTCTGCACCTGATCTTCAGGCCGGATACTCATATTATCCCGGAGGTAGTCAAATCCAAACTGACTATTAGTTCCATAGGTGATGTCCCTGTCATACATTTCTTTACGCTGTTGACTATTCATTTGATTGAGGATACATCCTACTGTTAAGCCTAGATATTCATATAAAATACCCATCCACTGACTATCCCGTTCTGCCAAATAATCATTTACTGTTATTAAATGTACACCTCTTCCGGTAATAGCATTGAGAATGATGGGCATGGTAGAAACCAATGTTTTACCCTCTCCCGTTTTCATTTCTGCAATTTTACCCTGATGGAGCACCACTCCTCCAATTAGCTGTACGTCAAATGGTACCATTTCCCACTTTATCTTCTGGTGCATCACCATATATTCAGTTCCACAAATTCTTCGGCTGGCATCCTTTACAATGGCAAAAACTTCTGCCATTTTTAAATCCAAATATTCCTGTTCTGCTTTTTGTACTGCTTCATCAAGGTCTTCTTCTTCAAGACCCTCAGCTTTAAATGTTTTCCGCGAATTTATCGATAAATCTTTTATTTCATCCCTGATGGACTGAAATCGATTTTTTAATTCGTCATCAGTTAATGAAGTTAGGGGACTATAGGCAGCATTGATTTCATCTACAAATGGTGAAAGGGATTTTAAATCTTTCTCCGATTTCTTGCCAAAAATTCTGGTTACTATTTTTGCAAATACTGACATGTTTATACTGTTTTCTCTTTTCCTTTAATTATTTCATTATAGACTGAATCTAAGATACCATTTATAAAACCGCTGCTGTCCTCAGTGCTAAATTGTTTTGCAATTTCAACACCCTCCGCAATGGATACTTTTGGCGGGACATCATTCACATACACCATTTCAGTCAGAGCCATTCTAAGGATCAACTTATCAATAAGTGTAATACGGTCAAAATCCCAATTTTTAGAACGACTAATAATAAGTTTATCGATTTCCTCAGTATGCATAAATATGAGATTACTCAACTGCTTTCCATATTTAATCACATTTTCTGATGGTGGTTTTTTAGCGTCCATCATGAAATTACAGGTATCATCTAAATCGGAACCCTGCAGCTCACGGGCATAAATTGCCTGCAATGTAATGATGCGGGCCTGTCGTTTTTGTCTGGGCTTTAATTCAGACATTTCTAATTTTAAACGATTTTTTATAAGGGAGATAAAATGATTTTAATTCTCCAATTTTTTTAATGCGGTCTTCGGCCTGTCTATCGGATGCTTCATTGGTTGAAATTTCTTCCTTATTTGACCGATGGAATATTTCACTTAAAGTTTCATATATCCCCTCTGCCTGAGAAAATGCCCGTTCACGATTATAGCCTTCCAGTTCATTTGATACATTAATGAGCCCTCCAGCATTTATGGCATAGTCTGGTGCATAGAGAATATTCCGTTTTTTTAGCTCCATACCAAAGTTATTTTCAATCAATTGGTTATTGGCAGAGCCGCTAATAATTGTACATTTTAATTTATCAATAGTATCTGGATTCACTGTTGCACCCAATGCACAAGGAGCATAGACATCTACATCAACTTCATAAATGGCATCCGGCTCTACAGGAGTAGCGCTAAAATTATCAACCGCTTGCCCCATTAGTGATTGGTCAATATCGGTGACAAATAATTCAGCCCCTTCTTTATGAAGATATTCACAGAGGTACATTCCCACATGACCAAGCCCTTGTACAGATACTTTTAATCCTGAATCTGGATCGTGAAAAAATGAAACCTGTTCATGACCTCTTTCTCCTAATTCTTGAAATAAATCCATATTTCCGCTTATTTTTTTAATAATTCCCGTGCAATAACAACCCGTTGAATTTCGGAAGTTCCTTCATAAATCTGAGTAATTTTAGCATCCCGCATAAGCCTTTCAATTCCAGATTCCCGCATATAACCAAATCCCCCATGAATCTGAACACATTGGGTGGATGCCCGCATGGCAACCTCCGACGCATACACTTTTGCCATGGAAGCAATATGGCCATAATTCTGCTTTTGATCCTTTTTCCAGGCTGCTTGCCGAATTAATAACCTGGCAGCTTCTATTTCCATTCCCATATCCGCGATTTTAAATTGAATTGCCTGATTTTTTGATATTGGCTTACCAAATTGAATACGTTCATTTGAATAAGAAACAGACGCATTTAATGCTGCCTGAGCAATACCCAATGCTTGAGATGCAATACCTATTCTTCCGCCATCTAATGTTGCCAATGCAATTTTAAAACCTTCACCTTCTTTACCAATGAGGTTTTCAACCGGAACTTTTACATTATCAAAATAAAGTTCACATGTGTCTGAAGCACGAATTCCCAGTTTATTTTCGGGTTTGCCGGTTTCAAATCCATTCCAGCCTTTCTCTACAATAAAGCAAGAGATACCTTTATAACCAATACCCTTTTCAGTTACAGCAAATAGAATTACAAAATCGGAGTTAATTCCATTTGTCACCCAGTTTTTTATACCCGATATAAGATAATGATCCCCCTCTTTTTTAGCGAAAGTCCTCATATTTGAGGCATCTGATCCGGCTTGTGGTTCGGATAAAGAAAATGCGCCCAGTTTATTTCCAGAAGCCAACAGTTTAAGATATTTTTCTTTTAAATATTCACTACCAAATTTCTCTAACAAATAACAGACCAGAGAATTATTAACGGACATGATAACACCTGAAGAGGCTTCCACCCTTGAGATTTCTTCCATAGCAATGGTATAAGAAACCGTATCCATACCTCCACCGTCCCATTTTGGGTCCACCATCATTCCCATAAAACCCAATTCAGCCATTTTGGCTATACCTTCTCTGGGCCAGATTTTCTTTTCATCCCTTTCAACTACGCCGGGTGCCAATTCATTATCGGAAAATTCCCGAGCTGTTTTCTGAATTAATATTTGTTCTTCTGTGAGTTGAAAATTCATTGCATTGGTTTATTAAGTGTTATAATTGTAAAATCCTTTTCCTGATTTTCTACCAAGTTCTCCATCTTCTACCTTTTTTACCAATAACGGACAGGGACGGTATTTTTCATCACCAAAGTCAGTGTAGAGTACATTAATTACACTGAGACATACATCCAATCCAATGAGGTCTGCCAAGGTTAATGGTCCCATTGGATGTGCCATACCCAATTTCATGATGGTATCAATGGCATCCGGTGTACCCACTCCTTCATCCAGGCAGAAAATTGCCTCATTGATCATAGGCATGAGAATTCGATTAGACACAAATCCTGGAGAATCATTACATTCAACAGGAATCTTACCCATTTTTGTTGATAAATCGGTGATACGTTTGGTAATAGAATTATCAGTTTTTTTTCCCTTAACTATTTCCACCAATTTCATAACCGGAACCGGATTCATAAAATGCATCCCAATAACTTTTTCCGGCCGCTGTGTTGCTGAAGCAATTATGTTTATAGAAATGGAAGATGTATTACTGGCCAAGATGGTTTCGGGTTTACAAATATTATCCAATTCTCTGAATATATCTAGTTTTATTCCCAGATTTTCTGTGGCAGCTTCTATTACCAAATCACATGCTGACAACTGATTATAATCCGTTGAGGCCGTAATTCTACTCATTGAAGTTTCCATTTCAGATTGACTGATTTTTTCTTTCTTAACCTGTCGACCCATATTTTTCTGGATGGTGCTAAGTCCTTGCTGGACAAACTCATCCTTAATATCCATTAGGACAGTATCAAATCCAGAAAGTGCAGAGACATGCGCAATACCATTTCCCATGGTTCCTGCACCGATCACACCGATTGTTTTAATTTTCAATTCACTATTCATTTTTTCAGTAGCAAAGTAACAAAGCTACAGAGTTACAAAGATCGTCTTTCACTATTCAATATTCCCTAATCGTGATTCATTATTTATAGCATCTCAACAATAACCGCAGCCGCTTCTCCACCGCCAATACACAAAGTTGCTAATCCCAATTTTTGATTCTTTTGTTTTAATGCAGCAATGAGGGTCACTAAAATTCGTGCACCAGAAGCCCCAATGGGATGCCCCATCGAGACAGCCCCTCCGAATATATTTACCTTTTCATGGGGTATATCAAATTCCCGCATGGCTGCTAGAGTCACATTTGAAAAAGCTTCATTAATTTCAAATAGGTCTATCTCATTAATGGTTAATCCAGCCTTATCTAATACTTTGGTAATTGCTTTACCTGGTGCTGTGGTAAAATAAAGCGGTTCATGGGCTACGGATGTTTGGGCAACTATTTTACAAATGGGATCTGAATTTAATTCAGCTGCTTTTTCTGCGGATATGACCACCAATGCTGCAGCTCCATCATTTATACTACTGGCATTGGCTGCGGTAATGGTTCCATCTTTTTCAAAGGCAGTTCTCAGGTTGGCTATTTTTTCCGGCTTCCCTCTTCCCGGCTCTTCATCAGTATCTACAATTACAGGATCCCCTTTTCGTTGGGGAATTTCAACAGGAGTAATTTCATCATTAAAATACCCCTTTTCAATAGCATTCACAGACCGCCTATAGGATTCCACAGCAAATGAGTCCTGTTCTTCTCGGCTGTAATTTTCTTCTTTCGCCAATACTTCAGCGCAATTCCCCATATGCATATCCCCATAGGGGTCCCATAATCCATCACCAATAATGGAGTCCACAACTTTTTTATGACCCAGCCGCATCCCATCCCTGGCATCCATCAAATAATATGGGGACAAACTCATATTCTCCATGCCTCCAGCAACAACCACATCAGCATCACCACAGCGGATTGCCTGGTCTGCCAGCATCACTGATTTTAATCCTGAACCGCAGACTTTATTGATGGTCATACATTCCACCGAATCGGGGAGTCCTGCATATATTGCTGCCTGACGAGCCGGCGCTTGCCCTTCTCCGGCAGACAACACATTCCCCATAATGACTTCATCAACTTGGTTCCCTTTTAATCCGGCACGTTCAACTGCAGACTTAATGACTGCAGCCCCCAAACGAACGGTTGGAACGGTACTGAGAACTCCTTGAAAGCTCCCAATGGCTGTACGGGCGATAGCCGTAATTACTGAATTCTTGGACATGTATTAATCCTTTTTTACCTTTTTCTTTTTGGTATCACTTTTTGCGTAGGCTTTAATAATATTTTTCACCAGTGTATGCCGAACCACATCCGTTTCATCAAAATGGACAAATGAGATTCCATCTACTTTTTTCAAAATATTAGCGGCATCAATGAGTCCAGATTTATCATGCAACGGCAAATCAATTTGGGTTACATCTCCAGTAATAATAGCCTTTGAGGTTACGCCTAAACGAGTAAGAAACATCTTCATTTGCATGGGGGTTGCATTTTGTGCTTCATCTAAAATGATAAATGAATTGTGCAAAGTTCTTCCCCGCATATATGCCAGCGGGGCAATTTCAATAGTACGTTGATCCAGGTAGGTTTTGAGTTTTTCACGGGGAATCATATCATTCAGTGCATCATATAATGGAGTAAGATATGGATCCACTTTTTCCTTTAAATCACCTGGCAAAAACCCCAGCCTCTCCCCTGCTTCCACGGCTGGGCGTGTAATAATAATGCGATCTACAGCTCTGCTTTTTAAAGCGGACACTGCCATGGCAACGGCTTGATAGGTTTTTCCTGTTCCGGCTGGACCAATGGCAAAAACAATATCATTTTCTTTCACTGCTTCCAGATATCTCTTTTGCCCATTCGTTCGGGCATTCACGGAGCCCTTATGGGTGTAGAGAACCACCGGTTCTTCACTATTTCCATTCAAGAGAGCCGGCTCACCGTTGTTTAGTGAAGCTAAATAATTACGGATATCTTCCGGTTCTACAAAACCCTTATTATTAATAGTGAGCATCATTTCATTCACCACCAATTCAATCAGTTTTATATCATCTTTGCTGCCATCAAGATGCATCTCTGATCCTCTGACAACAATTTGGGTCTTCACTGTTTCCTGAATGGTTTTTATATTTTGGTCGCCAACACCCAGAAAGGATAGGGAGTCAACACCGGAAATATCAATTTTCTTTTTCAGAACTACTCCAAATTACATTAAAAAACTCCAACACCCACAATGGAGATTGGAGCAGTTTTAATTTTAAAAAATCGGTTTCATAAAGCTTGGTAATTTAAACAATTAGTATAATGTATATCAATTAGTCTTCGGGATAAATAAATTGAAGAATTAAGATAGCTTGTCCGCTAACCTAAATTAAAACAAACAACAATGGTGGGAAGATGGAAGATTTGGTTTCTGGTAATTCATTATTCACTAATCAGTGTTCGATATTTATCATTCCTGTTTCCCCGTTCCTGCCTCCTTTCTTCTACTCTTCTTCTTGAATCACTTTCAAATGAAGCTCTTCCAACTGTTCTTCTGAAACTGGAGATGGCGAATTATCCATGAGCGATAATGCCGATGTGGTTTTGGGAAATGCAATGACATCACGGATTTGATTAGACCCTACCAGGAGCATGACAATCCTGTCAAAGCCAAATGCCATGCCTCCATGTGGTGGCGCGCCATATTTGAAGGCATCCATGAGAAATCCAAATTTTTCCTGAGCATCTTCATCAGAAATCCCTAGAAGTTTAAAAATACGTGCTTGTAAATTTCGGTCATGAATACGGATGGACCCACCCCCTAATTCGTAACCATTCATTATAACATCATAGCCAAAAGAACGAACATCTCCTGGAGTTGAATTCAATTTGTCTAAATCTTCTAAATTGGGAGATGTAAAAGGATGGTGCAGGGCATCCCATCTGTTTTTGTCCTCGTTCCATTCCACTAAGGGGAAGTCCACCACCCAGAGCGGTGCCCATTTATTTTTATCAATGAGGTTTTCCCGTTTTGCCAGTTCAATGCGGAGAGCTCCCAATGATGAGAATACCGTTTTGCCATTATCTCCCACCATAAATAGTACGGAATCATTTTCTACATTAAGTTGAGATATGATATCGTTTTGTACCGATTCTGTGAAGAACTTACTGATGCCGCCCTCTAATTTTCCATCTGCACATTTCATCCACGCCAAGCCTTTAGCGCCGAAATATTTTTTCAGGTAATCTGTGAGTTCATCAATGACTTTTCGGCTGTAAGTTGAGGCATTAGGGCAAACCAATGCTTTCACTCTACCACCAGATTCCAATACCGATTTAAAAACATTAAAGTCAGATTTTTCCACAAATCCTGCCATTTCCTGCAATTCCATCTCAAAGCGGATATCAGGCTTATCTGAGCCGTAGCGTTCCAGAGCATCGTGGTAATTCAGAATGGGAAATTCTTCAGGTAAATCCACATCATTCACTATTTTCCAAATATGGCGGGTGAGGTTTGTGCCGAGTTTTATGATATCATCTTGATCTACAAACGACATTTCAATATCTATTTGGGTAAACTCTGGTTGGCGGTCCGCCCGAAAATCTTCATCCCGGAAACATTTTACAATTTGGAAATATTTATCAAAGCCGGAAACCATCAAAAGCTGCTTGTAGGTTTGGGGAGATTGAGGTAAAGCATAAAACCGCCCAGTATGAAGTCGGCTGGGTACTAAGAAATCCCGGGCACCTTCCGGGGTGGACTTCATTAGTACTGGTGTTTCAATTTCCACAAAATCCTGATCATTCATAAAATTTCGCGTGGCGATGGCGGCTTTATGACGAATGAGCATATTATGCTGAAGTTCTTTGGTTCGTAGCTCCAGATAACGATATTTTAAGCGATGGTCTTCAGAAGCGGAGTTACGGTCATTAATATCAAACGGGGGTGGCGCTGACTCATTGTAAATAGTAAGCTCGGTTACTTCCACTTCAATTTCACCGGTGGGTATTTTCTTATTTACGGCGTCATCCGGGCGAGCCACCACTTTTCCGGTAATGCCGATTACATCTTCAAGTCCCAGTTTTTTAACGCGGTCAAAAGTGGTTTTGTTGATATCCTCATTAAAAACAATTTGGGTTTTACCATAGCGGTCGCGCAAATCGATAAAATGGAGACCACCTAAATCCCTGCTTTTAGAAATCCACCCATTCAGTGAAATGGTATTGCCAATATCTTTACTACGGAGACCTCCGCAGGTATGTGTTCGCTTAATCAATTTTTAATCCTGAAATTAGGTGTGAAAATTATAAAAGATTTAGTGGCATTTTTTAGATTATTTCGATTAGAATATTTCAATTAAAGTCTGTTAGATTTTTGGAGCAATTAAATGCTGAAAATTCAATGACAATAACTAATTATTTCGTCCCCACCTTTTAACTTGATTTATTTTAAGTTAAAATCCTTTTTTTCACGTTCATTTCTCTGGTATTAATTTTGTAACTTTATATCCGTATAAGCTATGAGATTAATTCTCTTTTCCATCATACTCAGCTTTGGATACGGCAAAATTGTATTCACTCCCCACTCAATCGACGGTGGAGAAAAGGGTATTCTCTCCCTTCACGCAATTGACTTAAATGGAGATGGCTATACCGATCTTTTATTTTCCTCCATTGAATCCAACACCATAACCTGGCTTGAAAATAAAGGAAATGCTTCCTATGTTTCCCATACCATTTCCAAAAAAATAAAAGGATCCGTTTCTGTATTTCCAATTGACCTCAATGGTGACGGTAATATGGATGTCCTGTCCGCATCCCGATATGACAATACAATTTCGTGGTATAAAAATGATGGAAGTGGAATATTTTTCAGACAGTTTATTACCAAAGACGCCAACGGCCCCTGGGCGGTGACTGCTGATGATGTGGATGGTGATGGTGATATAGATGTCCTATCAGTAAATGAACATGATAATTCCATTGTATGGTATTCCAATAATGGTAAAGAAACATTTAAAGCCAAAACTGTGGTAACTCAGGTAACAGATATTTGGTCCATCTATTCTGCAGATGTAGATTCTGATGGCGATATTGATATTCTAACAGGCACCAAAGATGACGATACAATAATCTGGTATGAAAATATTGGAAATGAAAACTTTTCCACTCAATCCAAAGTTTATTCTTCAGACACCATTTTTTCTCAATCCGTTTATGATGCTGATGGTGATGGTGATTTGGACATTTTTCCCATATTAAGGAATAATGATGAAATAATCTGGTATGAAAATGTGGATAGTGGCAAAATAACTGTCCATAAAATAATCACCAAAGTTCAAGAGATATCTGCACTTACCCGGGGAGATATGGATGGTGATGGTGATCCGGATGTAATATCTGCCTCCTTTAATAGTCAGTTAATTACCTGGTATGAAAATACTGCTCAACATGGTTGTTTTGATGAAAATGCCTGTAATTATAACCCCAATGCAAAGTGGAATAACAAAGACTGTGACTATCCCGAGACTCATTTTAACTGTGCCGGTGAGTGTATTTCTCCAATGGATTGTGCAGATGTTTGCGGTGGAAATGCACATCTGGATAATTGTAACTACTGTGTAGAAGGAAACACAAGTAAATCTCCATGCATCCAGGATTGCAATAATGTCTGGGGTGGCATGGCAAACATAGATAATTGCGGAAATTGTGTAGGAGGAACCGCTCAGCTTGAACCTTGTACCCAAGATTGTAAGGGTGATTGGGGAGGCAACGCCTTGTTAGATAGCTGTGGTACCTGTGATTATAATCCTGCCAATGATTGTATTCAGGATTGTACAGGAAAATGGGGCGGAATTGCATTAGTGGATAATTGTGATATTTGTGTGAATGGTAATACAGGCAAAACTGCCTGTACCCAGGATTGCAGTGGAACCTGGGGCGGGTCTGCAACAGTAGATAATTGCAGAAATTGTGTGGGGGGAAATACCGGAGAGATAGACTGCAGCCAGGATTGTAATGATGAATGGGGTGGTACTGCTTTTATTGATAAATGTGATACTTGTGCCGAAGGCACCACCGGTGTTGTAGCATGTTCTGAAGATTGCAATGGCGATTGGGGCGGCACGGCTATTCTTGATAATTGTGAAATATGTGTTTTAGGGTCTACTGGGCGAGATGAATGCGGACAAGATTGCAATGGTGATTGGGGTGGGGCTGGATTTGTAGATAATTGCGAAGTTTGCGATAGTAACCCATATAATGATTGCATCCAGGATTGTAATGGTGATTGGGGCGGCACGGCTTTTATTGATAGATGTGAAATTTGTGCAGAAGGAAATACTGCAAATGAAGCCTGCGAAATGGATTGTAATGGTGACTGGGGGGGTGAAGCCTACGAGGACAATTGTGGAGAATGTGATATTAAGCCAGATAATGACTGCGTTCAGGACTGCAATGATGATTGGGGTGGTACTGCTTATCTTGATAACTGCAATATCTGCGTGGAAGGATATACAGGAAATATTGCCTGTGTCCAAGATTGTAATAAAGAATGGGGTGGAAAAGCTAAAAAATATAATATTGAGTTAGCAATTATTCTTCCAAATAAATTGTCCGACTGCGATGAAACAAAAGATGGGACAGAAGAAAAAAGTCCCCGCTGCAACTATAATTCCTGGGATGGAAAACATAACGGAACTATCAACACTATTAAAGCATTATGGGGAGAGGTAAAATTCAAATTTAAATCCCTGGAACAAATCCGGTGGAATGAACACGCTGAATTTGACACCGTTTCCATTTCCTTAATAGGAAAAGATTTTTTTCATAATATAGATAAACTTTTCCATGAATTCCGGGCAGCGGGGAAGGAAGTAGAATATATAGTAAAAAGAAATAAAATTTACATTGTTGATATTGTTTCAGGGAAGGAGCTTTACAAGGAAGATCTCACCGATGATTTAGAACCGTCTCTCATTCCCAAAAGCCACGGAATAATCGACAGGGAATTTGAGGATATTTGTTCAGATGCCTTCGATCCATATGGGGATATTACTTTTCGGATGATGGGGAGAAATCTGGTACGCATTCACCAAATAAATGCTATCGTTTATGTAGATGGTGAAAAATTATATGATGAAACAGTAACCATGAATTTCTTTAATGGTGGCGGTTGGATGTCAAAAAATAAAAAAGACTGTATTAAACATTTGGGAGATAATTCTGCCTGTCCTTCAAAAATGGTGGTTAAGTTTTCCAAACCTTTCCAAAATTATATTGATATGAATGACGGAGATGATGTTTCTGTGGAGGATAACTGTCCCATTGTGAATAATCCAGACCAGGCGGATTATGATAATGATGGAATTGGGGATGTGTGTGATAATGATGATGATGGAGATTCAGTTTTAGATCTATTGGATTGCACTCCATTAGATGAAAATTCCTTTGAACCAGATTGTAATAACGACTGTGGCGGTAGCGCTATATTGGACAATTGTGAAAATTGTGCCGGAGGACTTACTGAAAAAGAACCCTGCATCGAGGACTGCAAAGGAACTTGGGGTGGCGATGCAATTTTTGATAATTGCCAAGTCTGTGATAATGATCCTGAAAATGACTGTGTGGAGGATTGTAATGGTGTTTGGGGCGGGGATGCTGTTTTGGACGAATGTGAAATATGTGATAATAACCCCGAAAATGATTGTACTAATGACTGTCTGGAAGTGCTGGGTGGTGATGCAAAATTGGATAACTGTCTCATCTGTGATAATAACCCCGAAAATGATTGCATACAGGATTGTAATAATAAATGGGGTGGTGATGGAAAACTTGATGAATGTGGCTTCTGTGATGATGACCCTGAAAACAATTGCACTCAAGACTGTAATAATATTTGGGGGGGCTCTGCCATTATCGATAAATGCGATATTTGCGATGATGATCCATTTAATGACTGTATTCAAGATTGTGATGGTGAATGGGGTGGAGATTCAAAACCAGACAATTGCGATGTCTGTGATAATGACCCTGCAAATGATTGTATTCAAGACTGTAACGGGGTTTGGGGTGGAACTGCGGGATTTGATTCCTGTGGTCAATGTGAGGGTTTGGGAAAACAAGTTTTCTATATGGATGATGACGGTGATGGATATGGCAACTGTGAAATGGTATTCCAATATTGCCCCCTATCCGTTCCGGAAGGATTGGTAACTAATTGTGATGATTGTGATGATGAGAACAATTTAGTTTGGGAATTAGATGAATGCAATATCTGTGGCGGTTCTGGAAAAGTAAATCGATGCTACGATAATGATGGCGATGGATTGGGCAGCCGGTTTATGAAGGATGACGTCTGTCCTGATAGCGGTCCTGACTTGGTGGAAGACTGCTCTGACCTGGATGAATATATCTATTGTGAATCTAATGAAATGGATTGTGCCGGCACCCTTTGTGGTACACTTGTCATTGACGAATGTGGAATCTGTGATGGAAATGGCCCCTTGGAATACTACGATTGTGAGGAAACTTGTTTATACGATTTAGACTGTAATGATGATTGCAATGGAATGGCAATATTGGATAATTGCGGCAAATGTACCGGAGGGTTAACAGGTATTCCTTCTTGTGAAAAAGACTGCAATGGAGTATGGGATGGTAATGCATATAGGGATGAGTGCGGAAGTTGTGACAGTAACCGGGCAAATAACTGCATTCAGGACTGTAATGGTATTTGGGGGGGTGATGGTGAAATTGACAATTGTGATATCTGTGATAATAATCCCAATAATGACTGTACTAGAGACTGCAACCATGTGTGGGGAGGTACGGCTACTTTAGACAATTGCGGTATCTGTGATGAGGACTTATCTAACGATTGTTTATATGACTGTAATGGCGTTTGGGGGGGTGATGCTAAATTAGATAATTGCGGTATCTGTGATTCCGATGAAAATAATGACTGTACTCAAGACTGCTATGGAATTTGGGGAGGAATCGCTGAGTTTGACCGCTGTGGTATTTGCGGCGGTGACGCTTCATTATGCTGTGAAGACGGCTCATTAAAAAAATCTTACAACACCAATACTATTACTGTACTGGATGATGAGCGATGTTTTAATAAAACCGATTTAGCTGTTCTTCAGGAAATCATCAATAAAAATAAGAACCTGACCGGAAAAGAACCACTGGGAATCGGTAAGCAAAGCTGGAGAAACAGACGCCTTATATATTTGTATCTGGATAAACAATCTATTAAAATACTTCCTTCCAATTTATGTGATTTGA
>SCKP01000036.1 GCA_004124405.1 Fidelibacterota bacterium
GCCGGTAGCTTATGTGCTTCAAGGAGGCGGAAAACGACTACGACCCCTATTAACAATAATTTCAACAGAGGCATGTGGGGGTACAAAAACAGATGTATTTTCTGCAGCATTAGCCGTTGAAGTATTGCACAATTTCACACTTGTTCATGATGATATTATGGATCAAGATAGTATTCGCCACGGTCAGAAAACAGTCCACCATAAATGGGATGATGGGGTTGCCATTCTCACCGGTGATGCTATGCTCTCGCTAGCTCTTGGATTATTAAATCAATCTCCAGCGGCTTCTCATCTTCAAATGAAAATATTTATTGATGGGTTATTAGCTGTCTGTGAAGGGCAGGCATTAGACAAAGAATTTGAAACACAATCGTCAGTATTGCTTGATGAGTATATTCGAATGATTGATTTAAAGACTGGTCATTTGATTGGATTAGCGGCAGAATTAGGTGCTATTTCATCGGGAGTAGATTCCCACATTTGCGAGAAAGTGAGAGATTATGGTCGATTGGTTGGGCGAGCATTTCAAATACAAGATGATTATTTAGAAATATTTTCAAATAGTTCTAATATGGGTAAATCTTTAGAAAGTGATGTAGTGTTAGGAAAGAAAACCTTTCTAATGATTCTTGCTTTAGAAAAAGATAGTGGTTTTATTATTAATGCTTTGGAATTAGCTCGTATTGATTTTGATAAGGGAATTGGGATAATCAGGGATTATCTGGAAAATGAAGGCATTAAAGATAGCGCTCGGGAAGAAATTGATGATATTCTCAAATTGGCAGATAAAAAATTAAATGATTTACCTATTGATAAAGAAAGGCTGCTTTATTTTAGTAAAATAATTAAAAAAAGAGGTAATTAATGAGTGAAACTATTTTAAACTATAATACCAAACTTGATCAATCAGATATGAGAGGGGCAATTACTGAATTTCCTAATCAAATTAAAAAATCATTTTCTATTATGAATAACTGGGTACCTTATAAAAAATATCAAAATATCCAAAATATAATGGTATTGGGTATGGGTGGTTCTGCTATTGGTGGAGATGTAGCTAGAGTACTGGCACAAAATGCCTGCACAGTTCCCGTTTTTGTAAACCGATCGTACAACATCCCTGAATGGGTTGGTTTGAATACGCTAATTTTGGCATCTTCTTACTCGGGAGGAACAGAAGAAACCTTAAGTGCATTTGCACTATGCAGAGAACGGAACTGCCCAATTATTGTTCTTTCAACTGGTGGTATAATTACGGATTATGCAGGTGAGTATGACTTAGATAAGATAACTATCCCTGGCGGATATCAACCGAGAGCAGCGTTGGGTTTTTCTTTTTCCCTGATTCTAATTCTTCTAAGTCGATTGGGTTTTGTACAAAATAAAATTATAGAAATGGTGGAAAAATCAATTGATTTATTGGAGTCATTATCAACAGAAATGAACAAAACTGAAAATAAAGCGCTCACTTTTGCCGAAAATATACACACTACCTGTCCCATTATTTATGGGAGTGAAGAATTAACCTGGGTTGCAGCACTTCGGTTTAGAGGGCAATTGGCTGAAAATGCAAAAATGCTTTCATTTCATCATCATTTCCCGGAACAGAATCATAATGAAATTGAAGGCTGGACAGTAAATCCAGATATTATGAAAAGATTCTCCATTATTTGGATAAAGGATGAAGATGATCACCCTGGTACTCAGGCACGGATGCGTATTTCATCCACCCTGCTGGAATCCACTGCAGGCAGTCAATTAGAGGTTAGCCAACCGGGAGCCAATAGGGTTGAACGGTTGTTAAAATTAATCCATTATACAGACTGGATTAGCTATTATTCAGCACTTCTAAACAATGTTGATCCAACACCAGTAAAGCGAATTCAAGAATTAAAAATAAAAATATTAGAAGAGAGATAATCTCTTATTGTATGTTCCGACGAGAAATATGTAAATTATCACTATGAATTTAGTAGAAGTTAAACGCATTTCTTATTATCCACCTTCCAAAGGGTATGCAGTATTGTTACAGGAAAAGGATAGTAATCGAAGTCTTCCTATAATTGTAGGAAGCAATGAAGCTCAGGCAATTGCCCTCTATCTTGAAGGTGTAGATATGCCTCGGCCAATGACACATGATCTTTTGATTAATGTCTTAGATTCTCTTGAGAGTGATGTTATACAGGTTACAATTGCACGCATGAAAAATGGGACATTTTTTGCAGAAATTAAAGTTTCAAATTCACAAGTCGGAGATATTATCATTGATTCTCGTCCAAGTGATGCCATAGCTATTGCCCTGCGAACAATGACTCCAATTTATGTTTCAGATGAAGTTATGGAAAGAGCCGGAATAGATAACTATTCAACTGGCGGTGAAGTTGCTGAAACTGTATCTTTGGATGAATTATCAAAAGAAGAATCGGCGGGTTCAGCCATAGAAAACCTAGCTGAAGCGTTGGAAAAAGCTATTTCTGAAGAAGAATATGAAGTGGCTGCGAGATTAAGAGATCGGATTAAGCAGCTAGAAAAGAAATCAACGCTCTAATAAAAAACTAATTGCTCTTTGAGCACCATCTTGCTCAGCAGATTTTTTTGTTGAACCAATACCCCTCCAAGATTTATCAGGAGAAATTGCCACTTTAATTATAAATGTTTTTTCATGTTCCAGACCACGTGAGTCAACGATGGTAAATTGAGGGGCGGGTAGGTTGTTTGTGTGGCAATATTCGATTAATTGTCCCTTATAATTTAAATCCTCATCTGCCAAATGTTCTGATAAGCAGAGGGTTCTTTTTATAAATTTAGAAACTTCTACAAAACCTCCATCAAGATAGATTGCTCCTACAATTGCCTCATAAACGTCTGAAGCAATATTGGTAATCACTTTTGGGTCATTAATATTTACACTCTGTTCAATGCGAATTACATCCATAACTTGCAGTTTTTTACCTAGCATGGATAGAAAATCCCGGTTTACTAAAGATGACCGTTTCTTTGTAAGTGTCCCTTCATCAGATTGAGGATACTTTTTAAATAACCAAATGGATACGGTTTGATCAATTATTGCATCACCAAGAAATTCTAATCGTTCATAATTTCCCTCAGAGTGATTTTGGATAGAGCGATGGGTGAGGGCTTTTTCAAGATAATAGGTATCGCTAAATGTATATTGGAGCTGTTTTTCGAATTGTTTAATTTTGGAAGATTTTTTCGAGAATAACAGCTTTATATTTCGAAAGATACTCAATTTTCAAATGATTTAAAAACCAATACCGCATTATGTCCTCCAAAACCAAATGTATTGGACATCGCATATTGAATGTCTTTTTCAATTGCAATATTGGGTACATAATTCAAATCGCATTCTGGATCTGGTGTTTTATAATGAATTGTAGGGGGAAGAAAATTATTTTTGATACTTAATATTGACGCAATAGCTTCAACCCCTCCTGTAGCTCCAAGTAAATGACCAGTCATAGATTTGGTTGAGCTAACGGAAAGTGTTTTTGCATGGTCTCCAAATGCTGTTTTTATTGCCTTTGTCTCAGTTTTATCATTAAATGGTGTAGATGTACCGTGTGCGTTAATATAATCAATATCTTCCGGTTGGCAGGATGCATCTTCCATTGCTCGTTTCATTGCTCTTACCGCACCATCCCCATCGGGAGCAGGCATGGTGAGGTGATGGGCATCGGCTGTGGCTCCATATCCAACTAATTCTCCCAGGATTTCTGCACCTCGTTTCTGGGCATGTTTCAATTCTTCAAGTACGATTATTCCAGCACCCTCGCCCATTACAAATCCATCTCTTTCAGAATCAAATGGACGGTTTGCAGTGTCGATGTCTTCATTTTTTGTGAGAGCTTTCATATTAGCAAAACCAGCAACAGCCATTGGTGTGATAGAAGCATCTGAACCTCCGGAAATGATTATATCTGCATCACCATATTTTATCATTCTCAGAGAATCACCTATAGCGTGACTTGCCGTGGCACAGGCAGAGACAACACAATAATTTGGACCCTTGAATCCATACTTAATTGAGACTTGCCCGGAAGCAATATCGGATATCATTGATGGAATAAAAAATGGACTGACTCTCTTGGGGGAATTGAGTAGCTTTTTGTGCTGTTTTTCGAAAGTATTTAACCCACCAATTCCTGACCCAATGATCACCCCAATTCGATTTTTATCCAGCCTATCATCATCAATTTTAGCCTGATCAACTGCTTCTGTGCTGGCAATCAATGCTATGGCCGTAAATCGGTCCATCCGGTTTAGATCACGCTTTTCAAAATGATCTTCCATATTAATTTTGAGTTCACCTGCAATATGAACACTAAAATCGCTTGAATCAAATAAGGATATGGAGCTAATACCGTTGGCTCCACTTTTTAATCCATCTAGAAATTCTTGGGTGGAATTACCAATCGGGGACAGAATTCCTGTTCCCGTTACCACCACTCGTCTTGACATATTTTTATTTAGTTCAGCTTAGTCGCAATATAGTCAACTGCTTGACCAACAGAAAGTAATCCCTCTGCATCCTCATCAGGAATTTCAATACCAAACTCTTCTTCAAATTGCATGATGAGTTCAACTGTATCAAGTGAATCTGCACCTAGATCATCAATAAATTTTGCTTCCATTGTAATTTTTCCATCTTCTACACCTAGTTTATCGATGATTATTTCTTTTACTTTATCGTATTGTTCAGACATACTACACTATCTCCATTTTATTATATCATTACCATTCCACCATCCACATTAAAGGTTTGACCTGTAATATATCCGGCTTCATCTGATGCAAGAAAGCAAACCAAGTTTGCTACATCGTCCGGAGTACCAAGCCTTCCTAGGGGAATGGAGGATTTCATTTGCTCTTTTACTTCATCATTCAGTTCATTGGTCATATCAGTTGTGATGTATCCAGGGGCAACAGCATTCACAGTAATATTCCGAGATCCCAACTCTTTTGCCATTGATTTTGTCAATCCCATTATACCAGCTTTTGACGCTGCATAATTACTTTGCCCTGCATTACCGATTTGACCTATTACTGAAGTAATATTAATTATTCTACCAGCTTTATTTTTTATCATAGGGCGTGCAACCGATTTTATCCCATTAAAACACCCCTTCAGATTTATATTCATCACACTGTCCCAGTCATCTTCTTTCATTCTCATAATGATATTATCACGGACAATTCCAGCGTTATTTACCAAAATATCTATCCGACCCCATTTATCAATTGTGTTGGTAACTATTTCTGAAAATGAATTTAAATTAGATACATCACCCGCCATAGATTCAGCAATTCCACCTTTTGAAATTATTGTCTCTTTTACTGCGACTAATTGATCAGAATTTCTTGCAATTAAAATTATTTTAGCCCCACAACTTGATAATTGTTTTGCAATTGCTTCTCCAATACCTCTGGATGCACCAGTTACAATGGCTACCTTGTCATTTAAATTACAGCACTTCACAGGCATCCAAATGCTCCAATTTATCACAGGTAATAGTTGTTGATTCAGGGAAAATTCGTCGGTTTAATCCTTTAAGTACTTTTCCAGGACCCACCTCATAAAAATCTGTTATCCCCATTTGTTTCAGGTTCAAAATTGTGTCACACCATAATACTGGGTTTTCCAATTGGTTCAAAATATTATCACGAATAGCAGCAGCATTGGTAACGGGAGAAGCGGATACATTTTGATAAACGGGAATTTTTGCATTATTAAACTCAATTGAATCTATAACATCTAATAACGGCTGGCGAGCAGGCGCCATTAATGGAGAGTGAAATGCTCCTGACACATTTAAAGCCAATGCTCTTCTAATTCCAATTTCTTTTGCAGTAATAATGGCGTTTTCAATTGCTTTTATTTCGCCGGAAATTACCACTTGCCCTGGTGCATTAATATTGGCAGGAACAACAACTCCATTTTGGTTACAAATAATTTTTAATTGATCATCATCAGCACCTAAAATAGCAGCCATTGTTCCAGGAACATTTTTGCCTGCTTGTGCCATTTCGGATGAACGGACTTTTACAATTTCCAACGCACTTTCAAAGGAAAGTACATCTGCAGAAACCAATGCAGAAAATTCTCCCAAACTATGTCCTGCAACAGCATTTGCTCTAATATCTTTTTCTTTAAGGAATTTATCTACGATAATTGAATGAACAAAAATTGCTGGTTGGGTGTACTGTGTTTCTTTTAATGTTTCTTCAGGTCCATTAAATGAAATTTCCTGCAAATTGAACCCTAATATGTCAGATGCTATATTATAAATTTCTTGGGCATAACTAGAGTTGTTGTAGAAATCTTCACCCATTCCAACATATTGGGAGCCTTGACCAGGAAATAGAAATGCATTATGCATTAGCCTGCATCCCCCATTTTAAATACATTGCTCCCCAGGAAAATCCTGCACCAAAAGTCGATATAATGACATTATCACCAATATTGAGCATATTATTTTCACTTACTTCAGCAATACAAATAGGAATAGTAGCCGATGTTGTATTTGCATAAGTATCAATATTAATCATAACCTGAGATTCTTTTAATCCCAGTCTTTTTGCAGCAGCATCAATTATCCGTTTATTTGCCTGATGTGGAATAAAGAGAGAGATATCATCCCCATTGAGATTATTTCGCTCAGCAACTTCGTAGGAAATATCAGCCATTCCTCTTACCGCAAATTTATAGACTGTTTTGCCATCTTGCTTAACATAGTGTAGTTTGTTTGTTACAGTTTCATGGCTGGCTGGATTTAAGCTTCCACCTCCAACTACTTTCAAAAATTCACCACCTGTCCCGTCAATCCTTAATTCTGAATCGATTATTCCAAATTCTTCAGATGGTTCTAGCAATACTGCACCAGCACCATCTCCAAAAAGAATACAGGTGTTACGATCTTCATAATTTAAGATGGAGCTCATCGTATCAGCGCCTATTACTATCACCTTTTTACACCGTCCCGATACAATCAATGCTGCACCAGATTCCAATCCAAATAAAAACCCTGAACAAGCTGCTGACAGGTCATATCCCCAAGCGTTCACAGCATTTATATTTTTTTGAACCAGGGCAGCTGAACAGGGGAGTATCATATCGGGTGTTACTGTAGCAACAATTATTGCATCTATTTCTTTGGCATCTAAATCGTATCTTTCCATTAGATCACGAACAGCATTTGTGGACATATCTACTGTAGCTTCACCCTTTTGTACTTTTCGCCTTTCACGAATACCGGTACGAGATTGAATCCACTCATCACTGGTTTCTACAAGTTTTGCCATATCATGGTTGGTTAAAACCTCTTTTGGGAGGTATTTCCCTGTGGCTGTAATATTTGCTTTAAGCTGGGTTTGTTTCATTTATTTTATTGTTTTCTTCAAAAATATCACTATGCCTGGAAAGTCGTTCAGCGATCCCGTCAATCAGGTTTTCTTCCAAAGCTTTTTGTGCAGCTATTAATGAGTTTTTAATTCCTCTGTCGGTAGATGATCCATGGCATTTCATAACCACACCATTGATGCCCAGTAATGGAGTGGCTCCATATTCCTCATGGTCTAATGTATTTGTGATATCATTAAAAATAGGAGTCAATATTGAAGCTAAATCCTTATTGGTAGCAAGGGGCTTAATTCGTTCCTGAATCCAACCCAAAAGATGGGCAATTACCCCTTCAGTTAACTTCAGTACGATATTACCTGTAAATCCATCACAAATTACAACATCGGCCTCACCATCTAAAATATATCTGGATTCAATATTTCCAATAAAATTTCGCACATGTTTTTTTAACATAGGATATGCATTCGTTGTGAGTTCATTCCCCTTATTTTCTTCACGGCCAATATTCAGTAATGCCACCTTTGGGTTAGGTCTGTTTTCCAGATGTTCAATATAGGCACTTGCCATTAGAGCAAATTGTACCAAATGTTGTGGTTTGCTATCAGCATTAGCTCCTGCGTCACATAAGATAAATCCACCATTATTTGTTGGAATAAAGGGAGCAAATGCTGGTCTGCGAATTCCTGGAATCTTTCCAATTAAAAATAAAGAAGATGTTAATAATGCGCCTGTATTTCCAGCACTAACTGCAGCCTGAGCTTCGCCATCCTTAACCAGTTGGATAGATTTCACCAGTGAGGAGTCTGGTTTTTCTCTAAAGATTCGGGATGCACGTTCGTTCATGTCCACTACTTCAGTTGTATGGATAATGGAAACCTCAGTTACATTTCGAGAGAGGTCTTTTATCGAGGATTCGATTTGGATTTTATCGCCAATAAGTATGATTTCTGCAGCAGAAGCACCACATTGATCCAAGTACGCAAATGCTCCCTTAATATTTGATAGGGGTGCATTGTCTCCTCCGAGAACATCTAATGCTATTTTCATAAGCGGAAAAGCTTAACTGACCTGAGCTGTTATGACGGGGCGTCCTTTGTAATACCCACAGTTTGGACACGCTCTGTAAGGTAATTTGGGTTGACTGCATTGCGCGCACACACCCACTTGTGGGGTAGCACAATTCCAGTTGGTTCTACGCTTTCGACTTCGCGCTTTTGATTGTTTTCCTTTTGGTACTGCCATATTAAATAGTCCTTCTAAATTGGGTTATTTGCAAACTAACATAGCTAAGAAATTTAGGGAATTAAAAGTAATGTGGACAAGAAAAAGTCCAATGCTATTTCTATTCCGAGGGCAATACATCCAGCCATGTTTTTGCGTGAGTGATTGATTCTATTTGCTTTTGAACTACCAGTGCTTTTGCTTTACTATTAAAATTACCAATTCTTACACGATACCATACTTCATCTTTTTTATTCCTGTAATGGCGTTGGATATAGGCATCCATGCCTTCCTCAATCAGTTTAAGTTGATCAATACGGGCATGTTCTAAAGAAGGCCAGGCTGCTACCTGAATCGTATAATGTACATTTTTGGTGTTCTTGGAGCTTTTATTTCTTTTTTTGCGCGCCTTAGATTGGTTGATATTTTCTTTTTTTGCCTTTGTTTTTTTTTGCGGTTTTTTTACAGTTGAAGATGGTACAGTAGTTTTCATTTCAGAGCTTAGTTTAGCGATAGCAACCTCTAAAGTTTCAGGAATTGCACGATAATAAAACATCTCTTCTGCAATAACATCGTCAGAAATATCTGTGATAGAGAGGTGGATTTGATAGTCACCCTCTAATTCCGGTGAAAAAATAAGCATGTCATTTTTTAAATCAAAGGGTACTGCAATCTTGGATGGACCCGCCGGAGATTCCCATTTGAAGGTATAGTTTTCAGCATCATCATGGTAATCCTGTGAAAATACCTTTACGGTTTTGTTAACCATTACTTCCTGATAATCGGGCTTTGATCCACAGGCTGTGAATACAAGTAGAATTGCAAAGTGAATTAGTTTTTGCACAAATATTAACCTTATTGATTGGTAATAAGTTCAGACTCTGAAAAGAAAAATCCTATTTCTTTTTTGGCATTCTCATCTGAATCTGAGCCATGCACTGCGTTTTCTCCTATGCTGGTTGCAAAATCACGGCGAATGGTACCTTCTGCAGCTTCTTCAGGGTTTGTTGCGCCAATAGTTTCCCGCCAGGTTGAAACCGCATTATCCTTTTCTAATGCCAAAACCATTGACTGGCTGGAAGACATAAAATCAGTTAATTCTTCATAAAATGGTTTTCCCTCATGGATGGCATAAAAACCCTGTGCCTGAGCAAGCGTCATTCTAATAAGTTTAGCACCTAATATTTTGAATCCTGCGGAAATAATTCGGTCATAGATTTTCCCGGTATTTCCATTTTTTACTGCATCTGGTTTAATAATTGCGAATGTTAAGTTCGACATGTTTTCCTTTCCTTAATTATACGGTCATTTTTGATTGTAATGAATTTGCCATGGTTTTTCCGATTTCTGCAGGACTGGCGCAAACTGCAATTCCTGCATTTCTCAGGGATTCCATTTTATCTGCTGCAGTTCCTTTTCCTCCTGCAATTATTGCTCCTGCGTGACCCATGCGTCGCCCTGGAGGTGCTGTTTGTCCGGCAATAAATGCCACCACTGATTTATCGAAATTATTATTTTGCATCCATTGAGCTGCTTCTTCTTCTGCACTTCCGCCAATTTCACCTATCATCACAACTCCATCAGTTTGGGGGTCGTCTTTGAATAAAGAAAGCAAATCAATAAAAGTAGTTCCAATTATGGGATCGCCGCCTATTCCAATACAGGTTGATTGTCCAATTCCCTGCTCTGTTAATTGGTGAACAGCTTCATAGGTCAGTGTGCCAGATCGAGAAATTACTCCTACATTTCCGTGGGGTTTATGAATAAAACCGGGCATAATACCAATTTTACACTCACCCGGGGTAATAATACCGGGGCAATTAGGACCTATCATTCGGGTGTGGGAATTATCCAATGCTTCTTTCACAGGAACCATATCCATTGTGGGGATGCCCTCCGTAATACAAACAATGAGGTCAACTCCGGCATCGATGGCTTCGAGGCAGGCATCAGCAGCAAATGGGGGAGGAACAAAAATTACAGAGGCATTTGCTCCGGTTTCAGTAACAGCATTTTCCACCGTGTTAAAAATAGGAATTCCATTGTCATCTTTTTGTCCACCCTTTCCAGGTGTCACTCCGGCAACAATTTGGGTTCCGTATTCCACCATCTGCTGTGTGTGAAATGCGCCTTCCTTTCCGGTGATCCCCTGGACAACTAATTTGGTTTCATTATTGATTAATATACTCATTTAACTCTCCTCTCCTGTAGCTTTTACTGCTTTTTCAGCGGCATCAGCCAAACTATTTGCAACAATGAAATTATGTTCTGCATTTTTCAATAGGTCTCGAGCTTCTACGGCATTTGTACCTTCTAGCCTGATAACTACCGGAATTGTAACTTCTACCTGAGTGAGTGCATCAATAACACCTTGAGCTACACGGTCACAACGAACAATTCCCCCAAAAATATTAATGAGAATACTTTTTACATTTGGATCAGATAAAATAATCTTAAATCCATGGGCCACAGTCTCTGCATTTGCCACACCCCCAACATCTAAAAAGTTTGCCGGTTCCCCGCCATACAATTTAATTATATCCATGGTTCCCATTGCTAATCCTGCACCGTTTACCATACAGCCTACATTTCCATCCAGTTTTATATAATTCAGGTTAAAGGAATCTGCTTCAACTTCAGAGGGTTCTTCTTCAGACAAATCTCGCATTTCCTGAATATCTTTATGGCGAAATAGTGCATTGTCATCAAAATTAATTTTTGAATCCAAAGCTATAACCTCATCTGATTTTGTTACCACTAAGGGATTAATTTCCATGAGGGAGCAGTCGTAAGCTTTAAATACTTTCCAGAGAGATAAAAATGTTTTCACCGCATGTTTAATTTGTACACCGGAAAGTCCGAGAGCAAAAGCAAGTTTCCGAGCCTGGAATTGTTTTAAATCCTGGTTAGGCTCTATCCATTCTTTAATTATTTTTTCTGGTGTTTCAGCGGCAACTTTTTCAATTTCGACACCACCTTCTGATGAAACCATAAATACAAATTTTCCACTACTTCTATCTAATATAATGCCAGCATACAATTCTTGAGCAATATCTGATGCTTCTTCAATTAAAAGGCGCTGCACCACTTTTCCTTTGGATCCGGTTTGATGGGTGACAAGTTTCATCCCAAAGATATCATTGGCATATTTTTCAACCTCTTCAGTACCATTGGCAAGTTTAACACCACCACCCTTGCCTCTACCTCCGGCATGAATTTGTGCTTTTACAACAACCCGGTCAGTGTCCAGCTTCTTATAGGCTTCCATTGCTTCTTCTACACTAAATGCAGGGAATCCATTCGGAACTGGAACTCCCGCATTTCGAAAAAGCTCTTTGCCCTGGTATTCATGTATTTTCATATTGTCCCCAATTAATTTTTAAGTATTCGGGTGCCTGCTCGCCTCTGAATTGCATTCCCCATATTTTCAATGGATGTAATAATAACTTCATTACCGTGATGGTTTAAAAAGTAGAGAGCAGCTTTTATTTTTGGTTCCATTGTTCCTTGCCCAAATTGACCATCTTTGAGCCAACTTTCTATATCTTTGGTATTGGTATCTCTAATTATTTCCTGTGAATCGGTTTTGAAATTCAAATAGATATTATCTACATCCGTTATAATAAATAGTTCCTGGGCTTTAATAATCCTTCCCAGCAATGCAGCAGTCATGTCTTTATCAATGACACCATCCAATCCTTCAAGTGAGCCATCCTCTAAATTATATGCAGGAATTCCACCACCTCCGCCAGCAATGACTATCGTACCAAAATCCACTAAATGTTTGATAGACTTTCCATTAAAAATGTAAAGCGGAGCAGGGGAGGGTACTACTCGTCTCCACAATCCAGGTTCCTGCTCTTTCATATCCCAACCATATTTATCCATATATTTCCTGGCTTGTTTATCATCATAGGAAATACCAATAAACTTTGATGGATTCCCGATGGCGGGGTCGTTTCCATCTACTTTCATTTGAGATATAAAAGATACAACTTCTCTTTCGGAATTTTCACTATACAGGGCATTTTGTAGGGATTGCTGAATCATATATCCCATTGCCCCTTGGGTATTAGCAACCAGCACTCCCAGGGGAAGAGGGGGAATTATTTTAGAGGCAATCTCATTTCTGGAAAGTTCTGCCCCAACTTGTGGTCCATTTCCGTGTGTGATACAGATATTATAGCCAGCCTGAACAAAGTGCATCACTCCTTTCAGGCTATTTTTTGTATGCTTGAATTGTTGAGTAATGGTACCAGCTTCAGACTTGGGTGATAATGCATTTCCACCCAGTGCAATCATAACGGTTTTATTATCAGCCATCAATACCTGTCAAAATATAATTAATGAGATTTAGAAAAAAACAGTGTTATAATTAATTTTCACCCATAAATGGATAACGGTAATCTGTTGGTGGATCAAAGGTTTCTTTCACAGTTCGAAGGGAAACCCAACGATATAAATTCAGTGGTGATCCGGCCTTATCATTTGTTCCCGATGCCCGGCTTCCCCCAAATGGCTGTTGACCTACAACTGCACCAGTGGGCTTATCATTGATGTAGAAATTCCCAGCAGATTGGGAGAGCATTTTTCTCCCAGAATCCACAGCTTTTTTATCTTGAGCAAATATAGCACCTGTGAGACTATAAGGAGATGTTACATCGACAATGGCACATATATCATCCCAGGATTCATTATACAGATAAATAGTGAGAACTGGTCCAAAAATCTCTTCTTCCATGGTTTTAAAATAGGCATTTGTGGTAAGAATAGTTGTAGGTTCAATAAAGTAACCTTTTGTTTTATCATACCCGCCGCCTGAAATTATTTCCGCTTCAGATGAGTTTTTAGCATAATCAATATAGCTGGAAATATTATCAAAAGACGCTTCATCAATGACAGCATTCATAAAATTTGAGAAATCATTCACATCACCCATTTTAATATCAGCCACTTGAGAAAGATATTTCTCTTTAACGTCATCCCAAAGTGATACTGGAATATAACAGCGGGATGCAGCTGAGCATTTCTGTCCCTGATATTCAAATGCACCCCTCACCATGGCAGTTGCTAATGCTGCCGGGTCAGCAGATTCGTGTGCAAGTATGAAATCTTTACCGCCTGTTTCTCCCACGATTCGTGGATAGGTATGGTAGGTTGAAATATTATCACCGATCCGTTTCCACATTCCCTGAAAAACTGCAGTCGAACCGGTAAAGTGAATTCCTGCCAAATGAGGGCTGTCCATGACCGGATTACCCACTTCAGCGCCGGATCCAGGGAGAAAGTTTATTACCCCATCGGGCAAACCAGCTTCCTGGAGAAGTTTCATTATAAAATATCCTGAATAAACGGATGAGGAGGCGGGCTTCCAAAGCGCCACATTACCCATTAGAGCAGGGGCAGATGGAAGGTTGCCTGCAATTGAGGTGAAATTAAATGGGGATACAGCAAATACAAACCCTTCTAATGCACGATATTCCAAGCTGTTATGCATTCCTTCTGGTGAAATAAGGGGTTGATTGTTACAAATTTCTTCAGCAAATTGACAGTTGAAATTGAAAAAATCTATCAGTTCACAGGCTGCATCAATTTCAGCTTGAAATACGTTTTTACTCTGGCTGAGCATGGTGGCAGCATTGATGGTATCGCGCCATGGTCCAGCTAATAATTCAGCTGCTCTACGAAAAATAATCGTTCTTTCCCTAAGAGGAGTATTGGACCATGAATGCCACGCTTCTAAAGCAATATCAATAGCCTGATGTACTTCTTCCGTTCCGGCTTTATGGTAATCAGCCAGAATATCTTGGTGGTCATGGGGTTTGCGGCAATGTCCCTTATTGCCTGTAAAAATTTCTTTGCCGCCAATGATGATGGGGATGTCATAGGACTCATTTTCCATTTCGGCTAATTTGGATTTAAGACTTATACTTTCTGAAGAACCGGGAGTATAATCCCGGATAGGTTCGTTTACAGCAGAGGGTATTTCTAGAGTAATTTCTTCCATGGTTAAATTCCGTTTAATGATAAATAATGATTTTAATGAAAATGCCCCGATTTTGGAGCGTGGAAATTTACCTTATATGGGTTTTGGAGAACAAGAATTTAGTTGGAGATTGAGGCAAAGAGTTGCAAAGTCACTGATTTGAATTTCACTAATCCCTACTCGTCATTTACTATTCACTATTGCCTTAGTGCCTAAGTGTCCAAGTATAAAGTTCCTAATTGGTTGAGCAACCATCATCAACTTAAAATTCATAATTAACAATTATAATCTTATGTTGTTCTCATTTAAATTTTCGTTTTAATCTTTCCCTATGAAAACCAATCGAAATGATCCCTGTCCATGCGGCAGTGGAAAAAAATATAAAAATTGTTGTGAACAGAAGCGATTTCAATCTGGGGATGAAAATCGAATAACTCGCTTGCTAATTACTGCTGCAGTGGGAGTTTTCCTGGCAATCTTCTTGTGGGGAGTGATAGAATTCTTTGCCACGGATCATCCAGAAATGGAATACTATAAATGTGATAATCCCAATTGCACAATAATGCATAGTAGACCGGTAACTGGTAGTAATTAACTCAGTTTTTGGAGCGCAAAGTTCCTAATTATCTTTTGTCTTCATTTTTTTCTTTTTGCATACCTAGCTATATAATGTTCACTTCCCAATTTTTACTGATGGAGCTTTGCAAATAACCCATTAATTATTTTGCTTGTGTTACCGTCCCTATATCTGATTTAGCTTAGTAATAAGATGTTACATATAATTCTCTTTTATTACCCTTGTTAATTAATATATTACAGGATGAAATATTTAATAATTAGTTTAATACTGCACCCCCTTTTTGCAATTGATTTCAGCGAAGATATTTCTCCTATTATCTATGAAAACTGCACCAGTTGCCACCGGCCGGGTGAAATTGCCTCCTTTTTACCATTGACCAATTATGAAGATGTATTTAATAACCGCAATTGGATTGCCTATGCCATTGTGGGAGATGATTCCCGCCATGGAGATCCCATTATGCCGCCTTGGCCGGCTGACAGAAATTATAGTAATCTCATTGATGAAATGTATCTCACTGAGGATGAAATTCATACCATTTTAGACTGGGTAGATGCAGAAGCGCTGCAGGGAAATCCTGCTAACGAATACCCAATGCCTAATTTCCCAGAAGGTTCTAATATTGGTGAAGCTGATATAGTATTGAGCTTGGAAGAACCCTTTCAGATTACAGGGAATTATACCGATAATTATCGCTGTTTTGTATTGCCAACGGGATTTGATGAAGATAAAGATATCTCTGCCTTAGAATTCCGCCCTGGGAATTTAGAGGTTGTACACCATGCTATAATAGTTGCAGTATCTGAGGGGTCTGTCAATGATCTGGATGCAAACGACCCCGGATATGGATATGAATGCTTTGGTGGTTTTGGCACTAATAATATATCAGACTTTTTAGGTGGGTATGCACCTGGAGTAATAACCCGGGAATGGCCCCAAGGCTTGGCGCAGAAAATTCCTGCTCATTCAGACTTGATTGTGCAAATCCATTATGCTCCATCTACAACAGATATGACCGATCAGTCATCAATAAATATTTTCTTTAAGAATGAACCTGTGGAACGTTATGTAAAGGAAGAAGTGTTGATTAATTTCCAATTCATGCTGCCTCCCAACCAGATTACGGAGGTTACTGCCGAATGGAATATCAACCAGGATATCAGCTTAATCCAATTTTTACCTCATTCTCATTTGTTGGGTAAATCATGGGAAATTTATGCGGTAACTCCTGCTAATGTTACCATTCCAATAATTAGAATTAATGATTGGGACTTTGACTGGCAATTCTGGTATTCACCGGAATATATGATTCATTTACCTCAAGGATCTGTGGTGCATGCATCCTGTATTTATGACAATACCAGCGCTAACCCCGATAATCCCAATGACCCGCCAGAGTGGACATTCTGGGGTGAGAGTACTACCGAAGAAATGTTTTTTGTACCTTTCCGTTATGTGGACTA
>SCKP01000037.1 GCA_004124405.1 Fidelibacterota bacterium
TGCAGATTGTACCGGTGAATGTGGCGGCTCAGCTGAAGAAGATGAGTGTGGCGTTTGTAATGGTGATGGATCTTCCTGTGGTAGTTCAACAGTTGATTATTGCCTGGAATTGCATTCCGGTGCCAATCTGATAAGTTTTTATGCCTTACCCGATGATGTATCTATTACCCATGTAATGTCTTCAATTGAAGGTAATGCTACGGGCGTTATTGGAGAAGGAGTGGCTGCAAACTGGAATGGAACAGATTGGCAGGGAAGTTTATCTAATATTAGTTCATTATCTGGATATTGGGTGATTGTGAGTGAGGCGGGTTCATTATGTATTGAGGATGGGATTCCCACTGACCCGGCTATTCAATACTCTCTTCACAGTGGTGCTAATTTAATTTCTTTCCCAGTTGAAGGCTCTGTGGAAATCAGTTCCAGTTTACCAGATGATATTGAAGGATTGGTCAGTGGTATTATTGGGGAAGGTGTGGCAGCTAATAATCAACCTCCCTGGCAGGGAAGTTTATCTGCTCTGAGTGGTGGAAATGGGTATTGGATGATTACCACTGAAAATATTTCTTTCTCTTTTGATGTTAGTACTATGAGCAGGATTAAATTTGATGATGAGGTTGGATTAACAGCTCCAGATAACAAGGAAATCCACCAATCTACTCAGCAGGCATTCTATTTTATTGAAAATATTATTCTGGATGATGGAATGCCAATTTCAGAAGGTGATTGGATTCTCACCTACAATGGAAAAACGCTGGTAGGGGCTCGCCAATGGAATGGAGCTTTTACTGATGTTCCAGCCATGGGTTATGATGGTGCTTTTGAGACCAACGGTTACAGCAAGAATGGTAGTGTGCTCACTTTTAAAGTACAGCAGAATACCACTGGAAAAATCTATCAGATTATGGATGCTGTCCCGGCTTGGAAAAGTAATGAAATCTTTAACCTTGCCCAACTTACAGCAAGAGAAATGCCGGATGAATTGCTTTTGGTTTCAGCATATCCAAATCCATTTAATCCGGTAACCAATATTACTTTTGGTATAGAAACTGACGCAGTGGTAATAGCAAAAATATTTGATGTCACCGGACGTGAAGTAGCAGAGCTTGCTAATGGTATATATTCAGCAGGATACCATGTTGTTAATTGGAATGCTGATAGCCACTCCAGTGGACTCTATTTCCTTACTATTACTGTTGAAGGTTTTGCATCTGGTAATGGGCAGCATTCAGTTCACACTCAAAAGCTCATGCTATTGAAATAAAGTACTGAAAAGAATATTTAAAACCCCGCATGTGAGAAATTATATGCGGGGTTTTTTATAAGGGTTTATTTAATATAAAATGTAATTTAATCCCCCTGCAATTCTAAATTCATTCTTTTATGATGAAGGCGATAGTAGAAATTTATCAAGGGAAAATATTCGACTATTATCAATTATGAGAAAAACTAAAATTATTGCCACCTTAGGTCCAGCAACAAATTCTAGAGAGAAAATTGACCAACTTATCCATGCCGGTATGGATGTGGCCCGTATTAATTTGTCCCATCATGCATCCCCAGCTCAGTTAAGAAAAACAGTTCAATTGATTCGAGAACAGAGTTCGAAATTTGAAAAATCTATTGCCATACTATTTGATTTAGGTGGTCCTAAAATTCGAGTAGGTAAAATTATTGGATCTGAGTCGATTCTAATTAATGATGGTGAGGAATATAGTCTTGGAGGTGATTCCAGCGATATCCCCATAAATATGGAATTAAGCTTTTCTGACCATGCTCGGGGCGGAGAAATTAAAATAGATGATGGCAGTATATCTTTTGATATTATCGAAGTACATAAACGTTATTTGCAGATAAGGGCAAAAAATTCTGGAGAAATAACTTCTGGAAAAGGGATCAATTTTCCAGGAGTGAAATTAAATTTGCCATCTGTGACTGAAAAAGATTTTACAGATATCCAGCTTGCCATAGATTTAAAGGCGGATTGGATCGCCATGTCATTTGTTCGCTCAGCAGATGATCTGACTCTCATTAGAAATGAACTGGAAAAAAGAAATGTAAAAATTCCCGTTATAGCCAAGATTGAAAAACCGGAAGCGATAGAAAATCTGAACGAAATTATAAATGCTTTTGATGGTATATTGGTAGCAAGAGGAGATTTAGGCGTTGAAATGCCTCTGAAAGAACTTCCAATCCTGCAAAAGAAAATTGTTAATGAATGTCTTCAAAATAGGAAACCGGTTATAATTGCCACTCAAATGCTGGACACAATGATACATAACCCAACCCCTACCCGTGCGGAGGTAAATGACATTGCCAATGCTATTTATGATGGTGCTGATGCGGTTATGCTTTCCGGGGAAACCGCAGTGGGAGAATATCCTGTGGAATCGGTACAGATTATGGCTGACATTGCCCAATCAGTTGAAAAGGATGTAGATAGGCAAAATTTCAACCGATATATTCTCAATGAATCAATGCATTATTTAGATAGTCGGGGATCTATTTGCCATGCTGCAATGACCATTTCCAATGATCTTTTTATAAATACCATTGTAATAATGACTGAAAGCGGGGTCACCGCAATGAAAATGGCACAGCATCGACCCAGAGCCCGGATTTTTGCTCTTAGCCCAGATTCTAATGTATGTCGTCAATTGGCTTTAATTTGGGGTGTTACACCCTTGTTGGTAAATCCTGTTACATCCACAGATAAAATGATAATTGATTCCAGTGTATTGTTAAAAGAGAGAAAATTTATAAAAAAGGGGGAGTCCTTTATTATTACTGCGGGTGTACCAGTTGGGGTAACGGGAAGCACCAATATGCTGAAGATTCATTCTGTGTAGAAATTTAATCGAATTCCCCATTAATAAATAAAAACATCTTTCGTCAAATGATTTGCTTGATATAATTTACTTACGCTGTACTTACGAGTATTTATATTTAAACAATGAAATAATAAGAGAACTCAATGATAAACCTTTCACCAAAAAAACAACGATTTGTTAAATATATCAGCGATTTTACAAATACCCATGACAGGCCGCCAACTTTTGTAGAGATAATGGCAGGGCTTAACATTCTTTCCCTGGGAACCATAAACTGGTATGTAAATGAACTGGAAAAAGAAGGAGTAATCCAGCGAATGCGAGGTAAAAATGGTAAGCGGGCATTATCCGTTTTAGAAATGCATATTGATAATCGACTTCCCCTGTTGGGCTTAATTGCAGCCGGATATCCTCTGGAAGTATTTGAGAATACAGAATATATGGATGTGCCTCCTCAATATATTAAACCTGATAATTATGTATTAAAAGTCAATGGAAATTCCATGATTGATGATCAAATTAAAGATGGTGATTTTGTAATTATAAAAAGGGTGGAAACAGCCAATAATGGAGATACTGTTGTTGCTCTTGTGAATAATGAAGCCACATTGAAACGATATTATAAAAGGAAAAATGGGATTGAACTTCACCCTCAAAATTCTGACTTTGATATAATCAGGGTCAATTCAGGAGACGATTTTCAAATTAACGGAATTGTGTTAGCAGTATTTCGAGAATACGACAGAAATTAATTAGAATAAAAAGGTGTCTATCATAACTTTCCTCTTTCTCTACATCCATCCAACTCCCTAAAATGCCCCGACGATAAAATGCAGAAATTCACACTTAATAATATTAAATTCATATATGCCTGAACCAATTTACGATGAATCCACAATAAAATCGCTGGATTGGAAGGAGCATATACGCACGCGCCCGGGAATGTATATTGGAAAACTGGGCGATGGATCTTCTCATGATGATGGCATTTATATTCTCCTAAAGGAAGTGGTTGATAATTGTATTGATGAATTTATTATGGGATATGGAAAAAATATTGATATTAAAGTATCTGGTCAGAAGGTTACGGTGAGGGATTATGGTCGGGGTATTCCTCTTGGAAAATTAATTGATTGTGTTTCAAAAATAAATACTGGGGGAAAATATGATACAGCAGCCTTTAAAAAATCTGTTGGTCTAAATGGGATAGGTACGAAAGCTGTAAATGCACTATCGGATGCTTTTACGGTGCAATCCGTTCGGGATGGTAAAATGAAACTGGTTAATTACTCTAGGGGTGAAATTATACAAGATAATAAAATTGAAAAATCGTCCCTTCGAAATGGAACAAAGGTAGTTTTTCAACCGGACAGTGAAATTTTTAAAAAATTTCACTATTTAACAGAATATATTGAAGACCAAATTTGGAATTATGTGTACCTCAATTCCGGACTCAACATTCATTTCAATGGCGAAAAATACTTTTCTAAAAATGGCTTGAAGGACCTGTTAGAACGGAAAACAGATGTAGAGAAAATTCGCTATCCTGTCATCCATTTGAGGGGTGATGATATTGAGGTTGCACTAACCCATGGCGACCAATATGGTGAAGAGTATTATTCATTTGTAAACGGACAACATACTACTCAGGGCGGCACTCATTTAGCGGCATTTCGTGAAGCTGTAGTGCGAACTATGCGAGAGTATTATAAAAAAGATTTTGATGCATCAGATATCCGGGCATCCATTATTGGAGCTATTGCACTTCGAATTCAAAATCCAGTATTTGAATCTCAAACAAAAACTCGGTTAGGTTCAATTGATATGAGTGAAAATGGGCCAACAGTACGAATTTTCATTAATGATTTTATTAAGCGGGAATTGGATAATTTTCTTCATCAAAATACTGATATTGCAGAATATTTATTAAGAAGGATTATGCAATCAGAGCGAGAACGGAAGGATATGGCTGGTGTGAAAAAGCTTGCGAATCAGCGGGCAAAAAAAGCCAACCTGCATAACAAAAAGCTCCGAGATTGTAGGGTCCATTTGAATGATGAAAAAGCGGATGAGGAAAAACGTCTGAATTCTACTATTTTTATTACTGAAGGAGATTCAGCTAGTGGATCTATAACTAAATCCAGAGATGTCGCAACCCAGGCAGTCTTTAGTCTAAGGGGAAAGCCGTTAAATACTTTTGGAATGAAAAAGAAGATAGTATATGAAAATGAAGAATTCAACCTGCTGCAGCATGCCCTCAATATTGAAGAAGGATTGGATAATCTCAGGTATAATCAAGTGGTGGTTGCAACTGATGCCGATGTAGATGGAATGCATATTCGTCTTTTAATACTCACCTTTTTTTTACAGTTTTTCCCGGATTTAGTAAAGAATGGACATGTGTATATTTTAGAAACTCCATTATTCAGGGTTCGAAATAAAAAGGAAACTTTGTATTGCTATTCTGAGAATGAAAAGATATCTGCTATCAATACTTTAGCTGGTAAGCCTGAAATTACCCGGTTTAAAGGATTGGGAGAAATATCACCTGAAGAATTTGGACTTTTCATTGGAGAATCTATAAGGCTTGAGCCGGTAATCATCAGGGGGAAAACATCGGTAAATGAACTATTGAAATATTATATGGGTAAAAATACCGAAGATCGTCAAAAATTTATTATTGATAATTTACGTGTAGAAGAAGACAATTTAGAGAATACCCATGCCTAAAGATGAAAAGGTGAATGGCTCACAAAAGATGGAACTGAATTCTTCTTTAGATGAGAATATTCAGGAAGCAAGACCAATCTCTCGCCTTTACGAAAATTGGTTTTTAGATTATGCTTCGTATGTTATTCTTGAAAGAGCGGTTCCAAAATATGATGATGGATTAAAGCCTGTTCAGCGGCGTATTCTACATGCCATGAAAGAAATGGATGATGGTCGTTTTCATAAAGTTGCCAATATCATTGGGCAGACAATGCAATACCATCCACATGGGGATGCGTCTATCGGTGATGCATTGGTGAATATGGGACAAAAAGATATGCTCATTGATACACAGGGAAACTGGGGAGATACCCGCACCGGAGATTCTGCTGCCGCTCCCCGCTATATAGAGGCAAGGTTGTCAAAATTTGCCCTGGATGTGGTATTTAATAAAGATATAACTGATTGGAAGAATTCTTATGATGGCAGAAAACAGGAACCGGTGGCATTACCTGTCAAATTTCCAATGCTTCTTACCCAGGGTGTTGAAGGGATTGCAGTAGGGCTTTCTACCAAAATTATGCCTCATAATTTTTGTGAATTAATAAAAGGCTCAATAGATATATTAAATGGGAATAGAAGCAAGCTTCTACCAGATTTTACATCTGGTGGAATGGGTGACTTTACCCAATATAATGGGGGTCAGAAAGGTGGAAAAGTTCGCCTGAGAGCTGATATAGAAGTTGTGGATAAATCCACACTGGCCATTACATCCGTTCCCTATAATACGACAACTGGAAGCCTCATTGATACCATCTTAAAAGCAAATGATTCCGGTAAAATTAAAATAAAGAAAGTAGAAGATAATACCGCTCAGAATGTTGAAATATTGGTTCATTTAAAGCAAGGGGTATCCTCAGATGTAGCAATAGATGCCCTATTTGCATTTACAAACTGTGAAGTGAGTATATCACCAAATTGCTGTGTAATTATAAATAATACCCCTCGATTCTTACCTGTAGATGACCTTCTGAAAATGTCCACTGAAAATACAGTGGGATTATTACGAAAAGAATTAGAAATTCTGAACTTTGTATTAGATGAGAAATGGCATTTCTCATCTTTAGAGCGGATTTTTATTGAGAATCGGATTTATCGGGATATTGAAGAATGTGAAACCTGGGAGGCAGTGCTATCAACAATTGACCAGGGATTGGATCCGTTTAAATCTCAATTTAAACGGGAGATCACTGAAGAGGATCTGGTTCGACTTACCGAAATTAAAATTAAGCGTATTTCTAAATTTGACAGTATGAAAGCGGATGAAGTCATTGATAAAATTGAGGCAAATTTGGAGGAGGTTAAAAACAACCTGAATCATTTGACGGAATATGCCATTCGATTTTTTGAGCAAATTCTAAAAAACCACGGTGAAGGGCGTGAGCGTAAGACTGAAATTGCCCAATTTGATACTATTAAAGCACGCAGGGTTGCCGCTGCAAATGTAAAATTATACATGAATCGAGAAGATGGTTTTGTGGGTTCGTCTCTTCGGAAGGATGAATTCATCTGCGATTGTTCCGATTTGGATGATATAATCATAATTAGACAGGATGGAAAATTAATTGTTACTCGAATTGAAGAAAAGACATTCGTTGGCAGGGGTATCATTCATGCAGACATTTGGAAGAAAAATGATATACACATGGTGTATAATGTCATCTATTATGATGGAAGCTCCGGTATTTCTTATGCCAAACGATTTTCGGTAACATCAATCATTCGAGATCGTGAATATGATCTTACTCAAGGCAATGATAAATCACAGTTATTATATTTTACAGCAAATCCAAATAGTGAATCAGAAATGGTAACTGTGAATCTGCACAATTCTGCCCAAGCTCGTAAGAAAGTATTTGATTTTGATTTTGGCGACCTTGCTATCAAAGGTCGAGGAGTGAAAGGGAATATTGTATCTAAGCACCGTGTTCGAAAAGTAGTACAGAAAGAAATAGGAGAATCCACACTGGGAGGACGAGATATCTGGCTGGATGAAAATATTGGCAGACTGAACACAGATAAACAAGGTCGATATCTGGGTAGTTTTAATACTGATGATGCAATATTGGTGGTTTATGAAGATGGCGCTTATGAACTTACCGATTTTGAACTCACCAATCGATATAAACAAACTGAAATCAAACTAATTGAAAAATTCAATCCAGACAGATTTCTCACCGCAGTGCATTTTGATGGTGGGTCACGAATATATTATGTAAAACGTTTTTTTATCGAAACCGCTACATTTAGTCGGCGTTTTGGTTTTATAAGTGATGAACGAGCATCTAAATTGGTTCTCATATCTTCTGATGGAAACCCAATATTAGAATATAGTTATAGAACCAAAAGGGGTGAGAAAAAAACTCGTAATGAAATATTAATACAATTTGTTGAGGTAAAAGGTTGGAAAGCACTGGGAAATAAATTAGGCAATTACCTACGTATGAGTGGATTTAAATGGGTAGAGGTACCAATGTTAGAAAGCCCAGAATCTGAGGGGGAAGCTAAATCAGAATTGACCTTATTTAATTAGCCTAATTTAGGTGTAATTTTAAGGTTATGCGGTTAATCCATGTCAAATTAGAGAAAATCCGAAATAAATTATTTGTAAAAATTCCGGAATTAATAGCTGAGGCATTACATCTTAAGGAGGGGGAAGAAATTGAAATCAGTATTCATTCTGAACCTGCTTTTGCCCAGGGTGAGCTCTGGGGCGATGAGCCTGAAGAAGTTGATGAAATAGATGACATTTATTTGGATATCTCGGAAGATCTCCACACCCTAAATATGTATAACCGGATTTATGTACCAGAAAAATATCGATTCTTTTTTCCACCGGGAGACATTGATTTCTATCTAATAACAAATGTGGGGCAAATTAAAACTCATATTACAACAAGTGGATATTTTACTAAAGGAGTGCGTTCATGGGTGGAAGTAAACGGTCCACTGGAACCTACGGATAAAATTCATGTCTCGCTTTTAGATGAAAACCAGAATATCTATGAGATGAATGTAGTTAGTGGAAAAAAATTATCCAATAAATAATTTTAATAAAGAGAAAATACATTTGATAAAAGAACCAGTAATTGATTTAAAAATGGCTAAAGAACATGGGCTGTCAGATGACGAATTTAAGCGAATTTTGGAAATATTAGGTCGTGAACCCAACTATGTTGAACTGGGTATATTTTCAGTCATGTGGAGTGAACATTGTTCGTATAAGTCATCTATAAAAATGCTGAAGACATTGCCAAGGGAAGGAGGCCGTCTTTTAGTAGAAGCAGGGGAAGAAAATGCTGGTCTGGTTGACTTAGGTGATGGCTTGGCAACTGCATTTAAAATTGAATCGCATAATCACCCTTCTGCCGTTGAGCCCTATGAAGGGGCAGCTACAGGTATAGGCGGGATTATGAGGGATATATTCACAATGGGCGCACGGCCCATTGCATCCATGAACAGTCTTCGTTTCGGCAGTTTGGAACGAGCACGCAATCGCTATCTCTTAGATCATGTGGTAGAAGGAATTGCAGATTATGGGAATTGTCTGGGTATCCCAATGGTGGGCGGTGAAGTGGTTATTGAAGATTCATATTCCGGGAACTGTTTGGTCAACGCAATGTCTCTTGGCATTGTAGAGACAAAATATGTTACCTCCGCAATTGCCAAGGGTGTTGGTAATCCGGTATATATTGTAGGGAGCACTACCGGCAGGGATGGAATCCATGGCGCCACATTTGCCTCTGTTGAACTCACCGAAGAGACTGAATCCAAACGATCAAATGTACAGGTTGGTGATCCATTTACAGAAAAACTGCTCATGGAAGCATCTTTAGAACTTTCTAAAAAAGCCTGGCTTGTGGGAATCCAGGATATGGGTGCAGCAGGGATTACGTGCTCCTGCTCAGAAATGTCAGCAAAAGGAGAATCTGGAATAAAAATTGATTTAGATAAGGTACCCTTAAGAGAAGATAGTATGAATGCGTACGAAATTATGCTTTCCGAAAGCCAGGAACGAATGTTGGTTGTTATTGAAAAGGGGTTTGATGCAGAGTTGAATGCAATTTTTGAAAAGTGGGAATTGGATTGTACCCATTTTGGAGAAGTAACGGACACCGGAATGTTAGAAGTATATCATCGTGGTAATAAGGTAGCAGAAATTCCTTCAGAAGAGTTGGTTTTGGGTGGTGGAGCTCCACAATATGAAATGCCAGTACGAGAACCAGCCTATTTCTCTGAATTAAATAATTTTACTATTGATTCCATACAGCAAGAAGAAGATTATAATAAAACCCTGCTCACACTGCTGTCAACACCAAACATTACCAGTAAACAATTTGTATTCCGTCAATATGATTCAACAGTTCGAAGCAATACCGTTCAGGGTCCTGGTGGCGCTGCAGCTGTTATACGCTTAAAAGGAACACAGAAAGGCTTAGCAATGAGTACGGATTGTAATGGAAGATATGTGTATTTGAATCCCAGAATGGGTGGGCAAATTGCGGTGGTAGAATCTGCTAGAAATGTGGTCTGCTCAGGAGCTGAACCTCTGGCAATTACTAATTGTCTGAATTTTGGCAACCCTCAGGATCCTGAAATTTATTGGCAATTTAAAGAAGCGGTTACAGGTATTGGTGAAGCCTGTCGTGCGTTGAATACTCCTGTAACTGGAGGGAATGTGAGCTTCTATAATGAAACTGGTGATACAGCTATTTATCCAACTCCCGTCATTGGCATGGTAGGGTTATTGGAAAATATTAACCAGAGTGTAACCATAGAATTCAAAGATGCGGGTGATTTTATTGTGACCCTTGGAGCCCTGAATGGATGTTTAGGTGGATCTGAGTATCTTCGTACAATTCATGGAAAAATTCAAGGACCCATTCCTCATCTCAATTTAGAATTGGAAATGGGAATACAAGAACTATGCCTTGATGCAATCAAAAAAGGGATAATTAAATCGGCACATGATCTTTCAGATGGTGGATTAGCTGTCAATATTAGTGAATCCATTGTTCATTCTAAACAAGGCTTAGGTGCACGGTTGGACGTGGTACGCAAATTACAAAATAATGAATTATTATTTGGAGAATGTCAGTCTGTAATTGTTGTAACATTGGAGGAATCAGCCTTATATGAATTGATCCTCCTTGCACAGAAATTGGATATGCATACCCAGACAATTGGCAGGGTAACTGATACTAATTCATTGGTTATTAATGATCAAATTGATATTTCCAGAATCAAACTGGAAAATGCTTATTTTAATTCTCTTGAAAAAATTATGACGCAATAAATTATGAATAGGGATAGAATTTATTTTAGTCATTCTCCAAAACCAACAATTGGTGTTGAGGCAGAGCTTTTTACAATCAACAAAGATTCATTAGACCTTTGCCCAGGTGCTCCTCTTGTCTTAAATGAATTTACGGGAAGTGCCCATATTAAAGAGGAATTATTAGAATGTATTATTGGAGTAAATACGGGTATTTGTAAGGATATTTCTGCCGTACGGTCCGACCTTACTTCAAGAATATTTGAAGTACAACAAATAGTATGACACGCTATATACAATGTTAATTGGATTGTCAGCAAACTCACCTTTTTTTGATAGCGAATTAACGGGATTAGCATCTACCCGTACAAAAATATTTGAAGGTCTTCCCACAGCAGGACTTCCGCCTATATTTAGAAATTATAGTGAATTTCAAAAATTAATGCGGACCTTGCAAAAAACCAATTTCATTCAATCCATAAGGGAGGTAAGGTGGGATTTTTGACCTCATCCTGGATTTGGTACAGTAGAAGTTTGTGTCCGTGATGCGGTACCTTTTCTTGAGGAAATGGTAAATCTGGCTGGATTAATCCAATGTCTGGTAGTGGGATTATCTAATTTCTAGGATGATGGAGCTTAGCTGCCAATATTGGAGCCCTGGGTCATCCAAGGAAATAAATGGCGTGCCCCCCTTTTTGTTTTGGACGCAGATATCATGTTGATAAAGGAGGGAGTCTCCAAAGTCTAAAAGGAGCTATTTTGGAAACCATAGATAAGATTCTACCCATCGCTGAAGATTTGGGCTGCAGGGATGAATTGATACATTTAGGGGACATTGTAGAAAACAATCAACTTCTTACCAGAGACAAATTATGCAGTATAAAACTAATAACGAATATTCAGATATTATTTTTGCAGCAAATAACAATTTAGAAAAAGGAATGGTGGCTGTATTATGATTGACAAATGGCTGGAGGCTAATTTTGAAAAATTGGTAGAAATAAGACGATGGCTGCATAGCCATCCTGAAGTTGGTTTCGATGAACATGAGACCACCCGATATTGCCAAAATCTAATGAGTGAACTGGGAATGGATATTCATAAAAATAAAGAAATGAAAACTGGTTTTTATTGTGATTATGGAAGTGGAGATGGACCAACAATTGCAATTAGGTGTGATTTAGATGCACTACCCATTCAGGAAATAAATCAAATAGATTATTGCTCACTTAATGCCGGGGTATCTCATGCCTGCGGTCATGATGCACATTTAACTAATATATTGGGACTAGCAACCTATATGGTTGAGTCTAAAATTGAAATTCCCGGGAAAGTACGTTTTTTATTTCAACCAGCTGAAGAAATTGCTCCCGGTGGCGCCATTGTAATGATTGAAGCTGGGGCAATTGAAGGTGTTGACCATATTTTTGGTGGACATATACTACCATCCCTAAGTCCAGAAAAAATCGGAATTCGATATGGAGCAATGGCTGCTGCGGTAGAGCAAATAGATGTAACCCTGAGTGGTCCCGGTGGACATACATCCAGGCCTGCTGAATCTGTTGATTTAATTTGGGCGCAAAGTCATTTGGTGATTTCTCTTGAAGAATCGCTGAAACATCACCTTGGGCAACAAGAAAGAGTTGTACTCGCCTTTGGTAATGTGGAAGGTGGGCACACCTGCAATGTATTACCTGATGAAATAAAAATGAAAGGCACCCTTAGGTATCTAAATATGGACATCGAAAGTAAATTAACGAAGATTATTGATAACACAATTCATGCAGTTGAACAATTGACAGATGCAAAAATAACCTGGTCAATTCCCTATGCAGCGCCAGGGCTTACTAATGATAATAAGTGCACAGATTTAATTATAAAAGCCGCAAATGCAATCCTTGGTGAAGATAATGTAATGATAATGGAGGAATCCAGTATGGGTGGAGAGGACTTTGCCTATTATCTTGAAAAAATTCCTGGAGCCTATTTTAGAATTGGTTGTAATGACGGAAAGACACGGGACATTCATACCAATGATTTTAATCTTGACGAAAATTGTATCGCTACTGCAATTAAAGTATTTTCAGCAACTATTGATCATTATTTCAATGATTTAAAAATATAAAACGCCTTCTATTCGGTTAGATAAAACATCTAATCTCAATTCTCTCTATTAAATTGAAAAAATATACAGTTTTAGGACTTATGTCCGGTACCTCTATGGATGGTTTAGATTGTGGGCTTTTTAAAATTTCTCTCACCTCTGATTTTCAACTGAATTGGGAATGTATAAATTTTACTACTGTCTCTTATTCTACAGATATCCGTGAATCTATTTGTAAGGCATTAGTAGGAGATGAAGCTCTTATCGATGCTGTTGATAGAAAGTTGGGGAAGGAATTTTCTTTAATAACGGAACAATTTATTAAAGGTAGAAATATTGATCTCATTGCAACACATGGACAAACAATTGCACATGATGATGGTGTCAGTACACGACAAATTGGTGATGTACAATATTTAAAGAAAATCTTTCAAGTACCTATAATTTCTAATTTCAGGCAAGCTGATATTAAAGTCGGCGGTAATGGTGCGCCTCTCATGCCTTTCCTGGATTGGCTATTATTTAAAGAATATGATCGAAATGTAATCACTCTAAACATTGGCGGAGTAGCAAATATCACTTATATTCCAAAATCCGGAATAAGGAGTGAAGTGTTAGGATTTGATACTGGACCGGGGATGGCACTCATTGATGAAAGCTGTCAGTTATTTTTTGAAGAATCATTTGATAGAGATGGTGTACATGCTGCAATCGGTAAGGTGAACCAGGAAATTCTTAAAGAGTTGATGGCACATGATTTCATTAAGAGAATGCCGCCAAAATCTACAGGACGTCAAGAATTTGGGCGAGATATGGTTAAGCAAATCATTCAACGTTTTCCTCGAATTTCACCGGATGACCTAATTCGAACATTTTGCGCCTTTACAGCCAAATCCATAGCAGAAAACCTGAATAAACATCTTAATTTTACCGCTTCAGATTGCAGTCTATTTATCAGTGGTGGGGGAGTATATCACCCTGTTCTGATGGAAGATATTAGAAATAGTACGAAAATATCAAATATTAAAACATCTGCTGAAATTGGGATACATCCAGATATGAAAGAATCTCTCCTTATAGCGGTACTGGGTGTCGCTAAATTGGAAGAGATACCAGCCAATATGCCATCAGAAACAGGAGCAAAAGAGATGGTGGTTTTGGGGGATGTATTATAAAAATAAATGGTAAAAATATTAATTAAAGGAAAATAAATGAATCCATATATATTTAGAAAATATGATATTCGGGGTATTGTGGAAACAGATTTTACACCCGACTTTGTCACTGATTTAGGCAGGGCATTTGGCACCTATGTAAAAAGATATGGGGGAGATAGGGTATCAATTAGCGGGGATGTTCGTTTGACCACTCCCAGGCTCATGAATAATTTTGCAGATGGTCTGCTTGAAACTGGTATTACTGTTTTGGATATGGGGATAGTCCCTACCCCAGCAAATTATTTCAGCATGTTTCATCTTGATGTGGATGGCGCAGTGCAGATTACCGGCAGCCATAATCCACCGGAATTTAACGGCTTTAAAATTTCGTATAAACAGTCCGCATTTTATGGGGATCAAATACAATATCTTAAGGAACTCATCGAATCAAAGAATTATGAAATGGGTGATGGGAAAATAGAAGAAGTGGATATAATGAATCCATATAAGTTAATGTTAAGAGAAAAAATTCAATTAGACAAACCAATGAAAGCCGTAATTGATTGTGGAAATGCGGCGGGATGTTTAACAGCCCCTCAGATATTCAAAGAAATGGGGATAGAAACTAAAGAACTATTTTGCGATGTAGATGGAACCTTTCCCAACCATCATCCCGACCCCACTGAAGATCATAATTTACTCGATCTAGTAAATGAAATGAAATCAGGAGAATATGATTTTGGTGTTGCTTATGATGGCGATGCAGACCGAGTAATAGCTGTAGATGAGAATGGGAGAATTATTAGATCTGATATATTGATGGCACTCTTTCTACCAGAAGTTATCAAAAACCCTGGAGATCCCATTGTATATGATGTAAAATGTTCACAGGCCTTGGAAGACATGATTTTAAAATATGGGGGAAAACCTATCATGTGGAAAACAGGCCATTCCCTCATTAAAGATAAAATGAAGGAACTCAATGTAAACTTTGGGGGTGAAATGAGCGGACATATCTTTTTTGCAGATGATTTCTTTGGTTTTGACGATGCCGTTTATGTGTCTCTTCGCTTGGCACAACTATTATCCAGGACGAATCGAACATTATCTGAACTTACCTCAGACATTCCAGTGTACTATTCCACTCCAGAATTGCGCTTGGAATGCAGTGATGATGAGGAAAAGTTTAAAATATCTCAAAAAGCGGACGAATATTTCACTGCCAATTATGACTGTAGCACTGTGGATGGCGTACGTATCAAGTTTGATGATGGCTGGGGACTGGTGAGGGCTTCCAACACACAGCCAGTGATTGTCTGCCGCTTTGAAGCCAAAACATTGAAACGTATGGAAGAGATACAAAAGGAAATTTTGGATAAACTAGTGGAATTTGGAGAAATAGTACTTGAGCATTGCTGAATTAATTCCAGTTTATAGAGATGAAATTAATAAAGGATTGTGGAATATTTACCCGCATGGTCCCGATTCACTTACAAAGCCGGTAGCTTATGTGCTTCAAGGAGGTGGGAAACGACTCCGACCCCTATTAACAATAATTTCAGCAGAGGCATGTGGGGGTACAAAAACAGATGTATTTTCTGCAGCATTAGCCGTTGAAATATTGCACAATTTTACACTTGTTCATGATGATATTATGGATCAAGATAGTATTCGCCACGGTCAGAAAACAGTCCACCATAAATGGGATGATGGGGTTGCCATTCTTACCGGTGATGCCATGCTCTCGCTAGCTCTTGGATTATTAAATCAAT
>SCKP01000066.1 GCA_004124405.1 Fidelibacterota bacterium
ATAAATTAGGCAACCTCATATTGTACCTAAAAGCTATAACCACAAAACCCAATCAAAAAAATTATAGAAATGGAGTTTTAAAGAAAAGGGGTTCAATCCCGATGTCAATCATCTATGGGGTCATACGGCAACTAGTTGGTGGGTGCTTTCGGAATCATAATCACGAACCCCTTTCAGATTTGTTACCCTAAAAAGCGTTACCCTAAAAGGGTATTATTTGAATATCTCTGCTAATATTTGACTATTTGACACCCAACAAAAAAACCCTCAATCTCTCAAGGGTTTTCCTGTACCGAGACCCGGGCTCGAACCGGGATGGACATATATGTCCGAGGGATTTTAAGTCCCTTGTGTCTACCAATTTCACCATCTCGGCAAATGTATAATCTTCCGTCTATTAAGCGTCTGATGAACCCAATAAATTAGGAATATTTAAATATTGAGTTCCCATCTTTTTGTTCCCATCTTGCATATTTTTTGGCATATTCCTATGATTTGTGATATAATCTTTTAGGCTTGGGAAATCATCTAATCTTCTTTGTTGTGGGAATCGTAGGTATCCCATAGTAGTTTGTGGATTACTATGACCCATATCTCTCATTACATCATATATATTACCATTAGTCATTGTAATTCTTCTTATAGCAAAACTATGACGAAATGAATATAATGTTAATCTTTTTCCTGTCAATCCTAATGCTGTTACTATCTTATTTAATGTTCTTGAAAATATATCACATACTCTTTCATTAGCATCTTTACAATGTAACTTACTATCTCTATATGATTGCATCTCCAATAGTATTGCTTTCAATTCGTCATTTAATTGCATCTGCATTGGTATCTTATTTTTTCTTTCCTCTGTTGTTATTATATACCAATCACCAACCAATTCACCAATAAATGGTTCTGTTGGTCGCATACCTGTTTGATTGTAGAAATGAAAACATCTCTTAAAAAATGAATCAATACCATTCTCATCTATATAGTGATATATCTGATTTGTTTCTAATTCATTGAAATAATGATATAACTGCACACCTTTAGGAATCAATTTGAACTTAATAGGTTCTGATATAATCTTCTCTTTTTCAAATAGCCAATTAAAATATACCTTGATATGACGAAGTGAAGTATTGATGCCAACATCTGAACAACCTTTATTTCGTAGATGCTGAATCAAACCATTAGCACCCTCAATATCTCTATATGATAATTCTTCAACTGGTTTGGTATAACCAATAAAATTCATCAACTGATTCAACGCACCCTTATCACGCTTGAGTGTTTTTGGTTTTACCATAAAACTGCGATACTCAAGATATTCATTAATAGTATCCTGCAATGATTTATCAACTATTTCTGATGTACCTTTAGGATTTAACCACGGCAACAAATCCTTAATCTGTTCCTCACGATAAATACCATTTCTAACATCATCTGCAATTGCATCTACTTTTTTACCAAGCCTATTGGCAACTGATTTATCTTTAGTTTTAAGAGGTATCGTCTTTTCCTTGTGATTTACTCCACCTGTTCCCCAACACAGCCTATAATACCACCAACCCTTCTTACAAGTTAGATTATTTCTCTTTTTATATTTCTTTTTTATATACATTATCTTGTATTATCATATATTATCTGATATTATAATATACTCAATTAAATTCATTTGTGCTATTACTATTATATTATATTGTCCTACATTATCGCATGAGTAAGAAGCCTGAAAAACTATCATTCTACACCTCTGTTAAGAATCACAAGCATTTGAAAGCAATCAACAAGGACTTCGGTTTCTCTATTGGCGATACTATTCATCGGATGATTGAATTTTTTGCCAAAGACGGCAATACAAAGAACACCATTGATAAACTGCTGAAGTAGTATGAGCAAGAAACACGTTTTCCTATCATTTCGCACCACCCCAAAGAATCAAAAGAATTTGAATGAGATTAAGATCAAATATAATTTGACTATTGGTGAGATTGTTCATCGGATGATTTCCCATTTTTCTGAATCTGAAGATGGCAAGAAAACCATAGATAAATTGATGAAATAGATGGAAAATTTTGACATAGGAGATAAGGTTAAACACAAAGTCTTTGGCGAGGGGACTATAACGGATATTGCTGAGGGGAATAGTGCCAATCTCACCATCATATTTGAAGATGGTAAAAAAGTAATCAAGTCATCATTTGTCAAACTGCTGAAGTAATTGAGAACTGGTTTAAGCCTTCTCATTGCATACCTCTTTGGAGATAAAGTAAATCCAATATATATATTCATTGGAGTGTATGCCCTATCTGGTGTGGGTTTATATTTCTTTTGGAAGTGGAAGAAATCAAAGACCAAATAAATGCCTGTACATATAATCGTCATCATCATATTTGCCATTTTAGTTGTATTGGCATATATGAGGAGAAATAAATAGTGCTG
>SCKP01000038.1 GCA_004124405.1 Fidelibacterota bacterium
TGGTTTGAACGACATATTGGTATTCCTGGTATCACAGCTAGCTATATGAATCCAGCTTGTGGATTTAATCTGCCAATATATGGTGATCTAACTGGGTCTGCCTACGATGATGCTGGTTGTATAGACCATGTTGATGCAGCGGCCTCTGCCTATCTCATGGATCCATCTGGTGCCTTGGCAACTTGGGGGAATTTCCTTACTGCCAATGCAGCCACTATGGCTGCAACTGCAGCAAGTTTAACGGACATTTCAACTGATCCTGCCGGCATTATGGCTGCTTGTGGTGCCACTGGTGCTCCAACGGATGCCACTGCAGGGACCTGTTTGCTTGCCGCAGGTGCCACCGGTGAAACTCCCACTAATACAGATGTGCTTACCTGTCTTGCTGCTGCTGTGGATGCAACTGAGCAGACTGCATGTGTAACTGCTGGTGCTGAAATATGTATCGGCGTTTGCGCTGAAGCTGCGGTTGTGGCATATGTTATGGAAAATAATTCTGCAATCCTTGCTGACGATAGTAACCATGATTTCGATGGTACAGATGGTCGTCTAACTATGAATTTTGATATTCCCTGTGTTCCCATCATAGAAGCAAGGGAGGTTGTTGCTGAATTTGTAGAAGTTGGTGGTGGAAGTGAAGTAGCTGGATGTATAAATATTAATGCGTGTAACTATGACGAAACTGCTACCTACGATGATAATAGCTGCTTTAGTGGGAAAATGGCAGAGGAGGATGGTTCTATAGTTCCTTGTTATGCTCAGCAACTTGGCCAAACATGTACACATGATTGTCAGGGTAATGTTTGTACGGCAACAGGAGATAATCTTTTAGATGGATTTGACTGCGCTGGAGTATGTGGTGGAAGTGCTGTTGATACAGATTGTGGCTGCAATGAAACTGTATCTGATGGTGCAACGGGTTGCTGTGCGGATGGACTTGGCCCAAATGATGAGGCTCCAGACTGTGCTGGAGTATGTGGTGGCACTGCTGTAGAGGATTGTGCCGGTGTATGTGGTGGTGATGATAATTCTTGTCTATCAATTGATGAATTAAGAATCCCAGATAGATATAGTATAACCAGTCTTTATCCGAATCCCTTCAATCCTGTTATAAATATTTCTTATGGATTGCCTGAAAATACCAATATACAGGTTGTCGTGTATGATATTGGTGGGAATCGTATCGAAACCCTGCTGAATGGCTTCCAGGCTGTGGGTATTCATTCTATCAGTTGGAATGCATCATCTTATCCCAGCGGACTGTATTTCATTCGCCTTGTAGGCAGTGGTTTTAGTGAAACGCAGAAAGTAGTTCTGATGAAATAATTGTAATATTGTAAATATCGAATTTAAACATAATGCATTACTGCCGCCTTTTTTCAGGTGGCAGTTTTGAATAAAACCAAAGATTATTACAGATGCTTCAATATGAACAGAAATATTGGCAGACAGGGAAAAAATATATAGCTGGTATTGATGAAGCAGGCCGGGGGCCCCTGGCAGGACCAGTGGTAGCAGCCTCCGTTATTCTCCCTCAGGATGTGGATCTTCCCGAGGTGACAGATTCCAAAAAAATCAGTGAAAAGAAACGGGAACGGCTATTTGATGAGATTCATAATACCGCTCTTGCGGTTGGAGTAGGTACCTCCCATGAAGATGTAATAGATAAAGAAAATATACTTCAGGCAACCTACCAGGCTATGCGGCATTCATTAGGACAATTATCAATAACCCCAGAACTTATTTTGGTAGATGGTAATAAAGCAGACATCAAACATTACGAGCAGGAGAATATTATTGATGGGGATCAGAAAAGCCTCAGTATTGCTGCAGCTTCCATTATAGCCAAAGTCACCCGAGACCGCATCATGCGGCAGTATGATATTGTTTTCCCCAAATATGGATTTGCCAGACATAAAGGCTATGGTACTAAACTGCATTTAGAAGCCATTGCAAATAATAAGGCTGTCCCTATTCATAGAAAATCATTTAATCCTGTATCAAAATATTTACCCAATATGGCCTATCTGCATAGAAACCGATTACTTGGTAAATTGGGTGAACAATTGGCAGCCTGTAAAATGATTCGAAATGGGCATGAGATTAAAACGATGAATTATAATGTTCCCAAAGTGGGTGAATTAGATATTATTAGTAAGGACTCCGAAATATTGGTATTTACTGAGGTTAAAACGCAGACGGTTGGACAGGGTTGGGGAGAACCGCGTTCGCAAATCACTGAGAAAAAGCGGGATCGAATTATGAATGCTGTGCAGCATTATATGGATACGAATGAACTGGATTGTGATTTTCGCTTTGATGTGGCAGAAGTGATTCTAGGCTCTGGCAAGCCCCAAATAAATATTATAAAAGATGGAATGACAGGGTATTAAATGAAATGAAAACAGGAACAGGGAGAAAGAAAAAAGGATTTATGAAGTATTACATATTATTAATCATTAACCTATTAATTGCACGTAATCCTGATGCTGTTGGTGAAAATGGAATGGTGGTTTCATCCCATGAACTTGCATCAAAAGTGGGAATTGAAATTTTACAAGGTGGTGGAAATGCCATTGACGCCGCCATTGCCACAGGGTTTGCCCTGGCGGTTGTACATCCTGGTGCTGGAAATATAGGCGGAGGCGGATTTATGGTGATCCGATTGGCAGATGGAACGGTGACCACCATTGACTTCAGGGAAACTGCACCTGCTGCAGTATTTAGGGATATGTTCTTAGATGATAGCCTCAATGTAATACCCGGTAAAAGCTGGAACACCTCCTGGGCAGCAGGCGTCCCTGGGTCTGTGGCTGGATTTGGTTTGGCATATGAGAAATATGGTAGTGCAAATTGGAGAGATTTAGTGAAACCTGCTGCAGAGCTTTCCACGGTTGGCTTCCCATTAGATTACCAAAATATGACCTCTCTCAATCATCCTTATTATCAGGAATATTTGTTAAAAGATGAAGAGAGTGCAAAAATATTTTCAAAAGATGGACACTTCACACTTTATGAGACTTTTATCCAGGACGATTTAGGGTTAACGCTTGAACGAATTGCCAACAGTGGCTGGAATGAATTCTATACAGGCAAAACTGCTGATATGATTTTGGATTGTATGCAGCGCACCGATGGACTCATTACAAAGAAAGATTTACAAAATTACCGTGCAATTGAGCGTGAACCTATAGTGTTCAAATATCGGGGATATGAAGTCCATTCCATGCCGCCAGCTTCTTCGGGAGGGGTTACCATTGCCGGTATTCTGAACCAGTTGGAGAATGTGGTGTTTGACAGTTTGGATTACCACAGCGCCCAGCACATACATTATGTGGCAGAGGCGGAAAGGAGGGTCTATGCGGATCGTGCCGAATTTATGGGGGACATGGATTTTGTACCCGTTCCTATTGAAAGGTTAATTTCAGATGCATATGCAAATATTCGCTGGGAATCAGTAGATTCCATAACAGCATCAAAATCTGAGAATATTTTCCATGGCAACATTCCTTTTAGTTATCAGGAATCAGATGAAACCACCCATTATTCCGTTGTAGATCAGTGGGGCAATGCCGTGAGCGTCACCACTACCATTAACGGCTGGTTCGGCAATGGAATCGTAGTAGATGGCGCCGGTTTTCTTTTAAACAATGAGATGGATGATTTTTCTGCCAAGCCGGGTGTACCCAATGCTTACGGCTTAATTGGCAAAGCTGCCAATGCAATTGAGCCCAATAAACGCATGCTCAGTTCCATGTCTCCCACAATTGTGGAAACACCGGAAGGAGAATTGTTCCTGGTTTTGGGTTCTCCCGGCGGACCTACCATAATCACCACAGTTGCCCAGATAATCATGAATGTGATTGATTTTGAAATGAATATTGAGGATGCAGTAGAATCTCCCCGTTTTCACCATCAATGGTTGCCGGATATGATTCAGTTAGAGTCCTATGGATTTTCACCTGAAACTGTTCAAGCATTAGAAAATCGTGGACATGCAATCAAGTACAGAGGGACCATAGGAGAGGCTAACTGCATTCAAGTGCAAGACGGATACATCTATGGTTCTGCTGACAGCCGACGAAATTCCAGTGCAGCAGGGTATTAATTATGCCGTTAGAAATTGAACGCAAATATTTAGTCACTTCAGATAATTATAAGATAGGTGCGAAACCGGTTGAGATCACCCAAGCCTATTTAACCATTCAGGATAACCTGGCAATCCGGGTTCGTATTGAGGAACATCATGCTTCATTAGCAATTAAGTCTAAAATATCAGATAGGGTGAATAGGGAATACGAATATAATATTCCATTAGATGAAGCCCATTCACTAATGAATTTGAGCCAGCATTCAGCCATTACTAAAACCCGACATTTGGTAGATTATAAAAATCATACTTGGGAAGTGGATGAGTTTCATGGTGATAACGTAGGCTTAATTGTTGCCGAAATAGAGCTAGATGATGAGAATGAAGAATTTGAAATTCCGCCCTGGTTGGGGGAAGAAGTCACCGCTGATTACAGGTATTTGAATTCGAATTTGGCAAAGAACCCCTTCTCAAGATGGTGATTTTAATATAAAGCAATAATAGATTCTTTAAACACAATCTGCCTCTCTTTTCAGAGAGGCAGATTATCGTTCATCAAGGCCAAAATAAGGAGATATTTTGGGTAAGAAGTAGGCAGAGCCAAAGGCTCTAATTCTTACGTGGTAACTTATTCCTATTAATTATTTCATTATTTGATCTGTGTCACGAAATTAAAATAATCGAAAATATTTGTCTGATTGTTGGTACAAATATACTCTCTACATTTCCCTATTAAATTTTCGAAATATTATCATTGATTAGGAAATATATGTCAAAAAGAATTATCACTTTAGGTGGTGGAATGGTTGGCTCAGCCATCGCCAGAGATTTAAAAGAACAAAAATATTCCGTAACGGTTGCAGATAGAGATGAAAGTCTTAAAGCCCGATTAGCACCTTTTGGAATTGACTATCTAAATTTAGATTTTTCAAATAATAATGCGGTTACTGATGCAGTTAAGAATTTCGATCTCGTGATTGGCGCTGTTCCTGGATTTATGGGATTTGACATATTGAAGACGGTATTGGAAGCTGGAAAAGATATGGTTGATATTTCATTTATGCCGGAAGACTCCAGAGCTTTAATCCAATTGGCTGAAATGAACAAAGTTACTGCTATAACCGATGCAGGAGTTGCTCCGGGATTATCCAATTTATTGTTTGGGAGGGCATTGTTTGAATATGATGAATTACATTCTGCAAATTGTTATGTAGGAGGGCTACCTCAAAATCCCCAGCCACCCTGGTGGTACAAATCGGTATTTTCGCCAATTGATGTGATTGAGGAATATACTCGCCCTGCTCGTTTTGTAGTAAATGGAAAAATGGTTACAATGCCCGCCATGACGGATATGGAGCAAATTGAGTTTGAAGGTGTAGGGACATTGGATGCCTTTAATTCAGATGGACTGCGGTCATTACTTAAACTGCCCATCCCTAATATGGTTGAAAAAACTTTGCGGTATCCTGGGCATATCCAAAAAATTATTGAAATGCAGGGTAATGGATTATTTGAACCTGAAAAAATTAAACAAACAGCTGAATCCCTCTTTAAAGAATGGGCTCCGGGCAAAGAGGATTTTGACCAAACCATTATGCGACTTGAATTCATTGGTAAGAAGGATGGTGAGAAGATAACAGAAATTTATAATCTTTTAGATTATTTTGATAAGAAAGCAAATATTTCCTCAATGGCTCGAACTACCGGATATAGCTGTGCTGCGGTAGCCAATGTATTACTATCGGGCGTATTTAGCCGTACAGGTGTATTTACATTAGAGAAATTTGGAGCAGAACCCAGCTTAGTAGAAAATATATTAGGCTATCTTTCTGAGCGAAATATACAATTTAATTAATCTAAAAGGGTAAATTACAGCATGGGAAAAGATAGATTTTATAATGACGCAAAATTTTTAGGCAGTATGAGTGGGAGGCCTTTAAGAATTTTATCTGAATATTTAGGACCCCTCAGTGTTTTACAAAGAAATAATATAATAGATACCATTGTATTTTTTGGATCAGCACGGTTTAAAAGCACCCATCCGTATTATAAAAAAGCAATGGAATTATCAAATAAACTAACAAAGTGGAATATGGAAAATTTCACTGAAGAACATAGATATGTTATTACCTCCGGCGCCGGTCCTGGTATTATGGAGGCTGCCAATAAGGGGGCGCACGAGGCAGGGGGTAAGTCCATTGGACTTGGAATTTCCCTCCCCTTTGAACAAACAAATAATAAATGGATTACCAAAGGCTTAAATTTTGTATTTCATTATTTTTTCATGCGGAAATTCTGGTTCATATATAAGACTAAAGGCATTGTTGTTTGGCCTGGTGGCTTCGGTACATTGGATGAACTTTTTGATGTTCTGACTCTCTTGCAATGTAAAAAAATCACTCGTAAAATCCCCATTATTTTATTTGGCAGTGAATTTTGGAATGGATTAATTAATTGGGAAAGCATGATTGAACATGGTACAATTTCCAGAAAAGATTTAGATTTATTTGTAACTTTGGATTCTGTGGATGATGCCTTTGAATATATGATAAAAAATATGCAAAAATAAGTTTTGAAATTACCTGGTGAGTAAGAAAAAAAGTCCTTTTACACATTTAAATGATCTCCCGAGAGGTGTAGATATATTACATAATCCAATTTTAAATAAGGGAACAGCTTTCACCTTAAAAGAAAGACAGGTATTGGGCTTGAAAGGCCTCCTGCCTCCTCATGTTCTAACCCAGGATGAGCAGAAAGTTAAAGTATTATCTGCTTTCAGGGGAAAGCAGTCTGACTTGGAAAAATATATCTATCTTTTAGCTCTTCAAGATCGGAATGAATACCTTTTTTATCGGTTAATAATTGATGAGATAGAAGAAATGATGCCCATTATTTATACTCCCACCGTAGGTAAAGCGTGCCAGGAATTTGCCCATATTTATCGCCGACCGAGAGGGATATATATTTCTAGTAATGACCAAGGATCTATTAAACAGATACTATCCAATTGGATTTACAAAGACTTGGATGTAATTGTGGTGACTGATGGGGAACGCATATTGGGACTGGGTGACTTGGGTGCAGATGGGATGGGTATTCCCATTGGAAAATTATCCTTATATACTGCCTGTGGAGGGATTGACCCTGCTAGAACACTACCCATTACCATTGATGTAGGTACCAATAATAAAGAATTATTGGCTGAACCCTTGTATATTGGATTGCGGCAAAACCGACTTCGGGGAGAAAAATATGATGCACTAATAGATGAATTTATGGAAGCAGTTACAGAACAGTTTCCAGATGTACTTATACAATTTGAAGATTTTGCAAATCAGAATGCAAAACGTCTATTAGAAAAATACCGAAATGATTACTGCATGTTTAATGATGATATCCAGGGAACAGGCAGTGTCACCCTTGCCGGACTTTTATCCGCAATGCGATTGTTAAAAACACAGCTGAAGGATCAGAAAATTCTGTTTTACGGTGCAGGTTCTGCTGCTTTTGGAATTGCAGAAATGATTGTTCAAAAAATGATGCAGTCCGGATTGTCAATAGAGAAGGCAAGGAAACAAATATACTTTATTGACTCAAAAGGTCTTGTGGTTAAAAGCAGAAATAATTTGAATGAACTAAAATTATTGTATGCTCATTCCTTTGAAGAAAATTCTGATTTTCTTTCTGCTGTTAAAGTGGCTCAACCTTCTATTTTAATTGGAGTATCTGGTCAAGGGGGAGCATTTACGGAACCCTTAATTCGTGAGATGGGCAGGGTGAATTCACATCCCATTATTTTTGCACTTTCCAACCCAACATCCAAATCAGAATGTACCGCTGAACAGGCCTATAATTGGACTGGGGGTCGGGCAATATTTGCAAGTGGAAGTCCTTTTGATCCCGTTCAAATTGAAAATAAAAAATTCTATCCCGGGCAGGGGAATAACGCCTATATTTTTCCCGGTGTAGGATTGGGTGTGGTAGTATCCAAGTCTTCACTCATCACGGATGAAATGTTTATTGTGGCTGCGGATACACTGGCAAATATGGTTACCGAAAAAGATTTGAAAAAAGGACGTATGTATCCATCCCTAACAAAAATCTGTGACATTTCGTATAAGATTGCTATAAAGGTTGCAAATATAGCATTTGACAAAAATATTGCCCGCATCCCCACACCTGAAAACTTGGAGAAAACTGTGAGGGATACAATGTTTAGTCCGGAATATCCGGTATATATATAAAAATTCCCAATTCAAGTGTTTTGTGTAGATGATAAATTGCCCTAATTTATCCTTCTCAATTTCATCTGAAATAACATCAAAAATCATTAAGGACGAAATGGATTTTTTTCCAAAATTATTTATACCGGGACCAACGTATGTCCCAGAGAATGTCATGCAAAGTATGACCCATCCTCAGATTGGGCATCGAACCTCGGAGTTTTCAGAGTTAATGTCCACAGTGGTATCTGGTATTCAAAAGGTGCTCTATACAGATAATCATGTTTATCTGGTATCTCATGCTGCCACAGGCTTATGGGAAATGGGTATCCAAAATTCAGTCAAAAAAGGGATATTGCACACGGTAAATGGTTCATTTAGTTCTAAGTGGGCGTCCGTGTCTAAAGAATGCGGTCATGAAACCGGTGTATTGGAATATGAATGGGGAAAAGGGGTTAAGGCAGAAGATGTTGATGCGCACCTTTCTTCGGGAAAATACGATGTTTTCGCTATGGTTCACAATGAAACATCCACCGGGGTATTGAGCCCCTTAGAACCCATTTCAGAATTGCTGAAGACTAAATACCCTCATATCATTTGGTTGGTGGATGCCGTAAGTTCTATGGCAGGAGTCAAAATTGAAACGGATAATTTGGGCATTGATTTTCTTTTGTCTTCTACACAAAAAGCATGGGGCTTGCCTGCTGGATTTTCTGTTTGTGCAGTATCTGATCGATTGATTGAATTATCAAAAAGTATTCCCAATAAAGGGTATTTCTTAGATATTAATGTCTATGAAAAATATTATGAGAAAATGCAAACCCCGTCAACTCCTTCGATACCACACATGTTTGGCCTGAAATATGTTTTAGAACAAATTGAAAAGGAAGGCTTAGAAAATCGTTGGGTGCGCCATATTGAAAATGCAGAATATACCCAGACTTGGGCAAAGGATAGAGGACAGTCCTTATTTCCAGAGGCTGGTTTTGAATCGGCTACTATCACCTGCATTCAAAACGACAGGGAGTGGGACATAAATGGGATAAATGACATATTACTCGAAAGAGGATTTCGAATGGATAGGGGCTATGGAAAACTGAGGGGAAAAGCCTTCCGCATTGCCCATATGGGAAATGTAATGAAGGAAGATTTAACAGAATATTTAAATAATTTTGATGAGGCATTAAATGGTTAAAGTATTGGTATCAGACCCAATCGCAGATAAGGGGCTTGAAATATTAGAAGAGGCAGGATTTGACATTGTATATAATCCAAATCCATCGGATGATGAACTGCAAGCGCTGGTAAGTGATACAAATGCCTGGATAGTTCGCTCCGGTACAAAAATTACTGCTGAATTACTGAAAGACGCCCGAAACCTACAGGTTATCGGTAGAGCTGGTGTTGGGGTAGATAATATTGATATAAAAGAAGCCACCAATCAGGGTGTAATTGTTATGAATAATCCTGATGGAAATACCATTTCGGCAGCAGAACATACGATAGCTATGATGATGGCACTATCCCGAAATATTCAATTGGGACATATGGGAATTGTTAATGGCGAATGGAATAGAAGTAACTTGGTAGGAAATGAGCTAAAAGGGAAAATTCTGGGCGTGGTAGGCTTGGGCAGGATTGGCAGAGAGGTAATTAAAAGGGCTATTGGCCTGGAAATGAAAATTATGGGCTATGATCCCTTTGTTAATCAAGATGTGTTTGATCAGGAAACTGTAACATTGGTTGATTTGGATACTCTCACTCAGGAATCAGATTATATAACACTTCACATGCCGCTGTTGGATTCCACAAAGCATCTTTTTAACGCAGAACGGATTACTGCAATGAAATCATCTGCCAGAATTATCAACGTTGCCCGGGGAGGGATTATAGATGAAGCAGATTTAGCACAAGCCTTAAACAATGATGTTATTGCAGGGGCAGCTATTGATGTTTTTGAATCCGAACCCCTGGATATGAATAGTCCTCTTATAAAAGCTAAAAATATATTGCTTACCCCGCATTTAGGTGCATCCACCCATGAGGCTTCTGAAGGAGTTTCTTTTGGTATTTGTCGTCAAATTAGAGATTTTATTTTGGATGATAAATTATCAAATCCTATTAATATGCCAATTACTGATATGGCCCAACTAAAGCAGATTAAACCATTTTTAGAATTGGCAGAAACCCTGGGTAAAATAGAAATGCAGTTGGCAGAATCCCCGGTGAAGTCAGTTTCTGTAGAGTGTTTCGGAAATATTGAAGACTCCAAACCCATTGCTCTTTCCTTTTTGATAGGCTTGTTTCATGATATAACCGATAATCGGATTAACTTCGTGAATGCTGGCGTCATTGCGGAAGAGAGAGGTATTTCATTTTCCCATAGCTTGAATACAGAACCGGTTTCCTTTGCTAATTTAATTGTGGCACATATTTCAACTGATGAAGGAACGATTGAAGTGGCAGGTTCTGTATTTGGGGATCAGCATCCAAGAATTGTGGATATTATGGGCTATGAAGTGGATGTTCGCCCAGAAGGGAATATGCTCTTTGTCCAAAACAAAGATGTACCAGGTGTAATTGGGAAAGTGGGTATGCTCCTTGGAGAGGGGGGTGTTAATATTGCCGAGTATTTATTAAGCCGTACTCCTAATAATGATTTTGCCTATTCAGTTATAAAGTTCGATGGTGAAATTAATGAAGACTTATTAGAAAAATTGAAAAATGTAGATGAAATTTTAACGGTTAAGCAATTACATGTCTAATTTTTTCGATAATCTTTCTGATACAATTCAACACCTGTCTAACAGGTTGGCAAAAGACGGTAAAAAATATTTTCAATCCGCAGTTTCTAAAGGAGAGGAAATTGGCCATAAAGGGAAAATTCAACTTGAAATAGAAAAATTGAAATGGGAGCTCAAGCAAAAGTACAATAAGCTTGGCCTTTATGTTTCCGAGAAAAAAATATCTAAATCAATAACAGACTTTTCACATGATAATGAATTTCTCGAAATTGTTAATGAAATCAACAAGTTGAAATTATTTATTGAAGAGCGGGAAGAAGAGAAAGTAAAAGGGAGTAAAATTAAGTAATTGGGAAACAGGCGGCAGGAGACAGGAAACAGACTTATCCATCACCATTCTTTACTACATTATGAATGATAAATAATGAAATGTAAATGGGAACACCAAATATTGAATATCGAATAACGAACAGTGAATATTGGCATTTCGACAAGCTCAATGACCAATCAATCTAAACTAATCCTATGTTTGACCAATAACAAAAATCCAATAAACAGTGACTAAATCCGCACTCCCAAACTCGAATTCCCAGAATACAGAAAGCAAGAAGTAGTATTCAACTTTTCCATTATTCCAATACACCTAGCACCCCCATTCACGTTTCACTATGCCGGACAAGCGGCCCCCAGCACCCAACCCCTTATTTCCCTAAAAATATTCCCCTATCCCAAAATAACATTTTTTCTTCCATTGTAATAAGTTGTTAATCTATTCTAAATTTTCATATCTAATTCCAGCAAAATATTGTGTTTAAAAACGGCTATAAAATAATATTCATCAAAGAGGGCAAGTTTGACCTTAAGCAATTTACCATATCACCGCTACAGGTTGGGCTTATTGCAGGGGCAATTGTTCTTCTGACCTCATCTTTTTTCTTTATGTTTTCCGATCGGTTTGTAAAATGGGCTGGTTCTCATGAAATTGAAAAACATCGTAAAAATAACAAGGTACTGATTCAAAATATTGAGGAAAACCAGGAACGAATTGAAAATCTACTGGATGAATTAAATGAACTGAAAAAACAGGATGATATTCTCAGAAGGCTGGTGAAATTACCCCCCATTCATGATGATATTCGAAAAATGGGATTTGGTGGTACGCATAATAAAACCGAAACGGAAGATGTGAATTATCTTCTTCCAGAAGACAATATTGATGTAGAGGAAATAGTAAATGACATTAATTATGTAAATCGCCTCATTAATCTTGAACGGCTCAGTTATAAAGAAATTACAGAAAAAGTAGAGTCGAATCAGGATGAAATATTAGCCCATCCTGCCATTCATCCCGTTGAATCTGGGAATGAACACCTTTCTTCAAATTACGGATATAGACGTGATCCCTTCTCACGAAAATTTAAATTTCATGATGGACATGATTATTCTGCCCGTATTGGAACGGATGTACATTCTACAGCCAATGGCAGAGTAAAAAAATCAAAGTATTGGGGTTCTTTTGGAAATTATATTGAAATTGACCATGGCAATGGCTACATCACTGCTTATGGACATCTATCAAACCGCAGTGTGAAAGCCGGTGACAAAGTATTTCGGGGACAGAAAATTGGTGAAGTGGGCAATACTGGCCGCTCTACGGCACCCCATCTGCATTATGAAGTGCAGTACAAGAATAAAGCAGTGGATCCCTCACCGTTTTATTTTGATATTCCTGTAAATTAACTAAAACCTCCAAACATGCCTTGATCTCCAAGGCAATCTAAAATTGTACTTCCCTTTTCGGTGAAATAACTTACTATTTTTATAAAAATTAAAATATAAAAAAACCACCTATTCTCAATCCTAAAAACTCTCTAAATTATAGAGATGCCAAACCCCTATTATCTTATAGTAATCTCACTCTGTAGGTAAAGTCCTTAAATAACAGATACTTACAGAACACAATATATTGTGTTGTAGTCAAAGTTGTAGTCATCAATCATATTTTCTTTGTATATTACTAACCGATGAAGAAACTTACAAAAGAAGATTTTGGTTATGATGAAATTATGTGGAATTGGTTTTTACAAACCCACACCGAACTCCCCAAAGGTTCTTTCCTAATCCTAAAAAGAAGAGATAGGTATTATTGGTATTATCAATTGAGTAATACTCAAAAAGTTAGGTTAAAATATATCTGTTCTACCTTTGAGGGGACGAATAAAGAAGGTAGTAATTCTTTCCAAGTTTGTTTGATTAAACTAACTGAAAAATACAAAACTAATTTTCAACCCTTAACAAATGATACAACCAAAATATCAACTTTGATTGATGAATATGTTGGAGTGATATTGGAAGAAGAGAACTCTTATGAGGGTAGGAAGATGGAAACTACACGGAGTATTAGAAATGGTTGTAATAAGTGGAAAGAGTTTTGTTTGATGAAAACGATTGTTTTAAGAGATGTAAAGAATAGTAAGGTAATCAAAAAATATGTAAAGGATTATGTTGAGTTATGTAAGGGTAGGGGACTATCTAGAGGAACGATTAGAACATACCTAAAACATATTATAGGTTTTCTAAATTGGGTGAGTGATGAAGATGGAAAAGATTTAGTATCAATCAATCCAATAACTCCAAAGTTTATATCCAAAATTTACCCACCTAACAGAATGGAGAGGGGTGGTATTGGTAGTAGAAATCCATACTACAAAGATGAGTTTTATGATAAGATGTTTAATACTTGTGTTCATAGAGTTGGTGAATTATGGAATAACTTTTGTAAAGAAGGTTGGAGTAAAACCCATAACAATCAACCATTAGGGGTTGGTAGTGATGTAGTCTATTTTGTTTCTCTATTCCAAATACACGGAGGATTTAGATTAGGAGAGGTTCTTTGTAGTTATAGGAATATGGAAGATTGGGATAAGAGGGAGTATAAGAAGAACTCCTCTTCATACTGGGAAAAGAGAAATGGTGTATGGTTTCTGTATATTGATAATTACAAAGGTGTAAGTAGTTCAGTTCCTGTTGAGTTAAACATTAGGAGTTGGGTAGAACCCTCAAATTGGAAAGGAAAACCTACAAAATTAGATAAGAAGGGAAAACCTCTTTATTGGGATACACCATTAGTAGAGGTATGTATGGAAATGTTCCGTAGTTCTCCGTTTCTATTCTCATCACCAAATCTATATACCAAAAGAGATAAACATTATGGGAAGAGTTATTATAGTAATATATTTAGAATTAAAATGGTGAGTAAGGGTGGGGGTAGTGAAGGTTGGGAAAGTTATGGGGTTCTATCGTCCCACTCTTTAAGAGATTATTTTATCACTCACGGAATACATAACGGTATGAGTATAGAAGATTTATCACAGATTACTCGTCATTTACCATCTACCCTTTGGAAATATTATATGATGTATAGTGAAGAACACCAACTCAAACGAAAGAGAGAATTAGATAAAGTTGTTGTGATTGGAAAGAGGAGTGATGTGATGGTGGAAGACAAGAACTAATCTTCATTTGGTTTTTCAGTTTCCAATTTAATTCCTACCTACCCAACCTTACCTATAAACAAACCGAACTCAATTTTTCACTCAAGGTTTAATTTTCTCAATAGTTTCTTTCTCTTTCTCATAGAATACAGAGAGTAGTTTATCCTTCCAAAAGGATTTCGGTTTCTTCTTATCCATCTTCCCTAAAAAGTATCTGTATTCCTTCTTCTTACTACCTACACCATCCTTAAACCACCAAACCTTCCCATAAACATATTTCTTATCTCTACCACTATCATACAAAATGGTTGGGGTTAGATTGAGTGTATCTTCGTAGAATTGGATAAGTTGGGTGTGGGTATGGTTCTGTTCCTCCAACCCCTTTACCCTTTGTTGAAAATCCTTAACCTTATCATTATTATTCTTGATAATATTGGATAGTTTATCAATCTGTTTTTGGAGTTTCTTTTGGTGATTTATTGTATTACTCATTATATTGTAATATAAGAAATATATTGGTAATACAAAAAGGTGATTTAAAGAGGGATCAACTCAGGAATGAGTTGGGTATCAAATACGAGGAGAAAGTAACAGGAATACCCACTCCTGTTGTTCTGTATTGGATTTAGTTTATTGTATTAACTGAAGAGAGTGTAACAGGTAAAACCTTTTATCCTTCTTTAGTTTCTAACATGTGGAGAACTATTAAAAGGAGAGAGGAAAAGTTAAATAGGGAGGTTATTTCAGAGTATACGGATTTTGATATTGTGTTTGTTGAGAGGTGTTAATTATCAAGGATGATATTTACAAGAATTACCAAATCAAGAATATTTAGTTCCCCATCAGAGTTGGTATCACCACATTCATTGTAATCATCATCTAGTATTAGATTACTGATTAATACCAAATCAAGGATGTTGAGTGAGGAGTCTCCGTTGATGTCACCGAGGGTACATTCGATACATTCGGAGGTGTTTTGGGTTCCTACATAATTTTCAATACATTCTGGATAGGGTGGACAAAGTTGGTTATTGTAGATATTAAAATCATCATCATAATTATAAGTAATATTACTACTGGACCAATTCACATCTAAATTACATATACTTTCAGGTACCTGTCCGGTGAAATTAT
>SCKP01000039.1 GCA_004124405.1 Fidelibacterota bacterium
GTGATGGTAATCTTGAGTTTCATATACGGATAGGCATTCATCTTGGGGATGTGGTAATTCTTGGGGATGATATATTGGGAGATGGTGTTAATATTGCTTCAAGGATTGAGCCTTTGGCAAGTCCTGATGGTATTTGTATTACTGATGCTGTATATAAATCTGTTAAAAGTAAGCTTAAACTTGATGCTAAACGGATTGATGAAGTTGAATTAAAGCATATTGATGATAAATATACAATTTACAAATTACCTAATATAGATCATGAAAATGATGTTATAGATAATGATTCATCATTTTTAAAAGATAAGATTCAAATTAATAATATTGAGAAAATGACTGATTTTAGGTATTTAATCTTTAGTGCATTTAAATTATCAATTGTTAAATATATTATGCTCCCTTTACTTATTTTTACATTTTTTTAAGACTCTATAAAAGTGTACTCCAATTACTCACATTTACTAGCTATTAAAAGTTCAATAGCATTCGCAATTTATTTTTTGTTATTTTTCCCACTTACTTTGGGACGTATAAGATATAAAATCTCTTTTATTGATATAAGAAAAGTAATACCAACACTTGATAATATAATTATTAATGATTGGTTTAATGGGAAATATAAAAGAGTCAAAAATAAAAATAATCAGATACAATATATTAATAGAGGATTGCCTGTTTTCAATAAATTCCTTGAAAAAATTAATTGCGTGCCTACTCTTGATATTAAGGTTGATGGAAATACTTTAGAAATAGAGGGGTTATTCTTTAAAACTATTTCTACTATTAGAAATATTAAAAAGGTTTCTCTCATAAAATAATCATAAATATTATTTCATAATCTCTTTAAAGCCCTGCATTTGTGGGGCTTTTTTATTTATCGGCAAACCATATTAAGTTTACATATCTAATCAAGGACTAAAATGAAGAAATTAATATTATTAGCATTGTTGTTTGTTGGGTGTGTGTTTGGTGATACCATTACATATAATCAAGGCAATAACAAACGAATCATTGAAAATGTAAAATTTACAAGAGCAGGTAATGGAAAAGTATATTTTACAATTTATGGAAAGGAATCATCAAGAAATTGTAATCAAATAATAGAATTTACTGATGATGATGGAAATCCTATTGATTATGATTGTAGTGTATTATTAATTGAACCAATGAAAACTAATGATAATGATTCTCTGCTAAACAATAATTCAAAAGAAAATGCTGTAATAGATTCGTTAATAAGATTAATTGACACTAAACTAACTAATTCAACAGATGAATTAGCTAAATTAATTGATGAAAATACAAAAAAGATTTTAAATGAAGTATTGTGGGTTGATCCTCTAAAAGATAAAAAGTTTGGTATTGAAATAAATCCTTTTTATCTCATAGCGGGTAGTTTGTTAGGTGAAAGGGGTGTCCTTCTTTCAGGTTCATATTCGAGGTTTGATATAAATGAAACTGCTGAAATTGCATTCCCATTTTATTTATTAAAATTGGGGGGTGAACTATTGTGGCATGTCGATTCTCAATATCGAAAATTTATTGGATTAAATAATCCTCATCAATATCGTTCAGGGTTTTATATAATGGGAGGAATGAGATTTGGCAATTTTGATTTTGCTTTTCATGAAAAAAAATTAAAATTAGGAATTACTTTTGGGTTTGGTTCAAGGATATTTGGAAAGAATGGTTGGTATTGGGGGTGGAGTTTATATGCAGGAAAATATTTTAATATAAAAGATGGAGTAATAATAGATTATGAGTTTTTTAAATTTGGTAGAACTTTTTAGACATATTCGCAGGCTAATTATATTATTACTTATTGTTGGGTGTGAAGAATCTGAAGCCGATTTTAATTTTTAAATTTTCATTTTTTTACTATGCATCAAGAAAAAGAATATAAATGTCAATCATGTTTTCAAAATAATAGTGTATCCATCGAAATGACATTTTGTTCTGAAACAGTAGATGTTATTGAAGATTGTACTGTATGTTGCAATCCAAATTCAATTTCTTACACAGTAGAAAATGAAAAAGTTGTTTATTTTGAAGTAGTAAAAACTTATTAAAGGATTTTCTTCTTACTTCCTAAATAAACTTTGTAGGGTTCGCCAACCCCCTAAACCACACCAAACGTATACGGCTCTACCCTCCTCAATAAACTAATAACTCCCAATATACAATCGTAGATGTTAAATAGGAAAGGGTGGCTTCGGCTGCCCTTTATTATTATCAAAAGTTACACCCGGTTACAGTTTTTAAGTTGTGCTAAAGATATGGAACTATATAATATAAGCTAGGAGTTTATGAGTATGGGTTCCTCAAAATAAGATCCTTCCTCCTAGTTGTGTAGGTACTCAATGGGGGGTTCGCACTCATTTACAATAAAAAGGGTGGCTTCGGCTGCCCTTTTTTATTACGTGTGATTAATATCACTATATAATGTTACATATTTTTACAATTGTCTGATATATTTTTAACGTAATTTATTATGTCGGACAAAGAAACAAAGAGACCCACTAGTTACACTGTCAGACAATAAAGGCCCAGCTTAGTTGATGGGCTTTTTTAATTCTTAGACAATACTTTCTCCAGCACATCCAGTTGTCCCTTCCGAAAACCGTATTCAACCAATTTATAAAATCAATAATCTAAAAAACACAGCACATTTATAGCACACATTCTATATTCCTCATCGTGAGATTGTGTATTGCTAATCCATTGTTTGCATGAACCTTAGAAATCAAAAAACCTTATAAAGTAAAACAATAAGCCCCCAGAATTGTGGCTTTTTGTTTCAAGAAAATACTGGTCACACATAGGTCACACTAAGTAATTACCATTACCCAAATGTTTCCGGTCAATGTTTCCGTTCTCGAGGAGTTCATTTCCATTAAAATCTACTTGAGAGAAGTCTTCCGGTGAGAAAGAAAAACCCCTCCGAATATCATCGATATCGAAGGGGTTTTAAGCTTATTTTTCAGGTGTTTTTTAGGGTCTAACGCTTCAGCTTGGGAAGCTGGTGTTCTACCATTGAACTACATCCGCGATTAAGATAATTTAATTCAGTTTAACATCTAGATTCCTGTATATTTTTTCAGCATTTACCAGCAACACAGAGAAAATTAGTTTTCAATTCTTTCCAACAATTCTCTCGGTCCATCATGTTCGGGATTAATTTTCTGGGACTTTAATGCATGTTCCCGGGCTTTTTCAATCTCTCCAGTTTCCAGATACATTTGACCCAATATGAGATGAAAACGTCCAATGGGTTTGGGGTACATGGTCACCGCCCGTTCTAAATGGGGAATAGCTGAGGAATACTGATGATTTTCAAATTGATCCAATCCCCGCCAGATCGAAAATTTCACCACTCCATGCCAGACAAATATCATCAACAATAACCCAATAATGAGGTTTTTCCCTTTCGATAATTTTGTGTATTTGGTGGGAGTAAAAGAGAATATTGCAGAAATAGCGGCTATCCCAAATGACAGAAAATGCCCCATTCCATATAAGCCGTCAATGGCAAAACCAAAAGCCAAAACAAGGGGAAGCAGGAGAAAATCCCGAGTATGAACGGACTGGAACTTATCGGCAATCACCGGTAAGGTAAACATCTCCCTGTTCAACCCATAATGTTTAAAATGAAAATTTTCTTTTAATGGATTTTCCCATTTATAAGATAAAGCTGAAGATGGACAGCCCTCGGTGCAAATCATGCAGGAAGTACAATTGGTGTTGGTGACCTTATTATAATTGTTAATTTCATAACTCACATCAATTCCCACCGGGCAATTAGAAGTGCAATTTCCGGATTCAATACATCCACCTGTATTTCTCACTTTAAACATTGCCAGCGAATTGGGTAGTTTTAAAAAAGCGCCCCAAGGACAGAGGTAGCGGCAAAAACCTTTCCGGCCAAGGAAATAAACAATGAGAAATCCATCAACAACAAAAGTGAGGGTGCCAATTACAAATCCTGGTAAAAATGCCCAGATTTCAGGCATGCCTAAATTGAGGGTTATACCTTCCCAGGGTGAATTAAGAGCATTGGCAAGATTGGGGGCTATATAAAAATTCAACAGGATAAAGAGGGGCAGAATGGTAACAAGACTTGAATTAACAGTCTTCGGTTTAATACCCATTTTAGTCAGTAGCCACCAGGCCAATTCCTGAATTGCTCCAAAATGGCAAGCCCAGCCGCAGAAAAATCTACCAAAAATGAGAGTGGTGACAAATGCCAGAAAAACCAAAAGTACTCCTGCATTAATAATTCCATATTTGATAAAGGTATGAAAGAATTCCTGGAAATCGATACTGCCGATTATTTCATCGCCAAAATAATAAATATGGGCAAGAATGAGTAGGTGGATTCCCACCAAAGAAGTAATGCGTAGTTTTTGAATCATGGTTGTGCTAATTAATTTACTAACCAGGGAGGTACAGGGTCACAGGAATTAATTTGAATAGCGAAAAATGAATATTGAATTCAAGAGACTTGTGTCCAACTTCCAAATAGATTGAAGAATAGGGATTAACGATTTTTGATTTTAGAAGTAAATCCAGAATCCAGCACCCAGAACCCTCGCATGATCGTCCCTCACTGCGGGGCAGGCAGTGCACGGCTTCCGTTCTGTGGTAAAAACAGATTATGCCAGAACGAAATTAACCAATCGGACTACATCCAGAATATTGAGGATATTGTCAAAATTCATATCTGCTGCCCATAATATTTCCAGATCGGGCGTATCCCCACCTAATACAAAATTTACAGAAATGATGATATCAAGGACATCTACAACCAGGTCATCATTAAGGTCCCCTTTTCTGCCTACAAAACCAAGATCTTCCACAAAAGTATAAGCAACGTCTGCTTCGATGGGACCATCAATATAGGTCACCTTTCTCTGATTGGTTTCAGTATCTCGGCTGGGCCAGTAAATAGTCATCCCCTGGGCTGACATATAAGTGTTCATTCCGAAATGGAGTTGTAGGGGCTCCATATTGCCATGGCCTTTTCCGCCAATTATTTCCCGCATGATATCCTGATCAGCAAGGTGAAGTACTACCCGGGCACCAATAGCTGAACGATTTGATTGGGTTGACCATCCCTCATTGGTAATATTGGATTTACTGCCTTCCAATTTGAGTTTCAGCCAATGATTTCCAGAAAAAGAAGAATCGGTAGTGACATTTTTATAGAGTAGGCTGGTAAACTTAGCGCCGGGAGGACCATTATTCATTTTCAGTCCTGCTGCAAAAACATCCAGCCAGCCATCGCCGTTTATATCCCCAGAAATCACATCCTGAGTAGCCGATAAAAATTGGGGGCTGGAAGTGGTATCCCATTCTCCATTACCCAAATTAATAAATACATCATCCGGATTGCGATAGTTAGAGGTCCAGATATCCAACAAGCCATCATTATTATAATCTCCCCAACTCAATCCATTACTGTGTATATCGGATTCAAGATTTTGAACGTCGGCAACATTGGTGAAAATATTATCATCATTTCTGTACAGGCGGTTAACTCCTGTATTGGCAAGGTAGAGATCAAAATCCTGGTCATTATCGTAATCTCCCCAGGCAGCACCGTAGCCCATACTTCCGATTGGATCTACATCAGGATCAGCAATGCCCAGCTCAACGGCTTTCTCAATAAAAAATGGTTCTGGGGTTGAATTATAAACAACATCCCCGGGAGCGCCGGTGAGTGTCTGATTCTCAAAGAACCAGTTATAGCCAAATTTTCTACCTACATATACATCCTGGTCACCATCGTTATCATAATCTGCAATAGCAATAATGCGACTGGCACTAATGTCACCGTATTCCCTATAATAGGTGTAAGCCTGCTCAAACTGAGGTGTACCATTACTATCTATTCCATTATTCAGATACAAGATAAATTGATTATCATTGTCTTCCTGAATTGCCAGAAGATCCAAGTCACCGTCTAAATCAGCATCTATGAGTCCCAAACTATGCAGAAATTTGAGTTCATCTGAAGGGAGAAATTCAAAGGGTAAAAATAAATTATTACCATCATTCATGAGACCCACATGTGGTAGGGATACGGGATCACTATTATTTTCACAATTGTCATCATCCCAAATACAATCTTCATCCTCATTACAATCAGCCTCATTTTCAAAATCATTACAATCATGATATGGTGTATATTCAGACATATACCGCCATTTGAGAATATCCTGGTAACCATTATTATCTAAATCTCCAGCAAGTACCCCTCTACAGCCAGAATTATCAATTCCATAGTCCGTGGTCATATCTTTAAAAACATCCCCTAGATTTTCAAAATAATAGGAATTTGCGTAGCCATAATACAAATCGAGGTCGCCATCCAGGTCAAAATCGCAGAGGACAGATCCCTTGGCTTTCATTTTATTATAATCGGGATTATCATCGTGAATATAAGCGCTGAAGAGTCCACTGCTCATATCCTGTGATTCGCCCTCCGGGAAGAAATCCGGACGATTGCTATTGGTGACCACAAAATATACCTCCACCGCCAGGAGTGCTGCTCCTGTTAGAAATCCAACTATTAATACCGCACGGATATAGGTAAATATTTTCGTAAACATCCCTAGAAATTAGCTAAGGTCAGTAAATCTCACAAATGGTACTGTGAAACAAGATGTTACAATGAGCGGAGAAAGAGGTAAGAGGTAAGGATACAGGATGTTGCCGTTTCATTTAGATTCTGTTTGATTCAGCTTTGGTACTTGAAAAGTTTCCCATATTCAATTTTACCCAATTCATTACGGGGAATTGACAGTACCTGAATAAACTCTTTAGGAATCTTAAAATTAGAAAGTTTATTTTTCAGTTTCATTCGTAATTCCGAATTCCGAATTCCGAGTTCCGAATTCACAATATAGGCAACCACTTTCTGTCCCCACTCGGTATCTTCAACTCCTATTACTGCGGCATCAGTAATCCCTTCAATTTTAATAAGGGCTTCTTCTACTTCAATGGGATTTACATTTTCACCGCCGGTTACAATAAGGTCTTTGCGGCGGATATCCAGAAAAATGAGATTATCCTTATCTACCCTGCCCAAATCATGGGAATTGTGGGCACCATTGGTTTCTGCTTCTCCCACATAACCCTTCATTACCATTGGTCCGGAAATATGCAGCTCATCGTTTTCTGTCCATATTTTTGCGCCAGAAAAGGGTCTGCCGGCATATAATTTGTTATGGGGTTCATCTAACAGTTTGAGTCCAACGGTACCGGAACAGGTTTCTGACATTCCATACACTTTTACAATATTGAGCTTTTCTTTGATGCAGATATCAAGAAGATATTCTGGGGAAGGACCACCCCCCAACAGAATCCATCGCAGGGATTTTAATGCTTTTAAGCCACCTTCTAAATCCAGTATTCTTTTCAACATGGTGGGCACCAGAGAAATAATGGTCACCGGATGTTTTGTAATAGTGTCTAAAACTGTTTGTGCTTCAAAGGTGGAGACCAGATTTACTGAAAAACCAAACATGAGCGCTCGCAGCATAACCGCCAATCCACCAATATGGTGCAAGGGCAGGCAGCAGAGGAATTGATCATTCGGTTGAAACTGCAAGAACTCATTCCAATTATTACAACTGGCTTCAAAATTACCATAAGTGAGTTGTACCGCTTTGGGCATACCAGTGGTTCCGGAGGTAAGGATTATTGCACAGATATCATCTTTATCCTTTTTGTAATTATTGGTAATAACTGAACATCCACTTGAGGCATTGGGGAGTTCTTCTATATTTGAAATTTGAAATTTGAAATTTGAAATTGAAGATTGTTCTTTCCAGTTGGTAATGATGAGCCGAGGTTGGATTTTCTCAATAACAGCAGTTCTTTCTTTCTCGGTTAATTTCAGCGATAGGGGTAACACCACAGCTCCAATTTCAAAACAAGCCAACATAATTTCTATTAGTTCAATCCCGCTGGGGAGAAAAATGAGAATTCTATCTGTTGGCTGGATGTTTTCTCTCAATAATGACCGGGAATAAGTTTGAACCATTTCGGCAATATCAAGGTAGGAAAACTGGTCATTACTAAATTGGATAAACAGTTTTTCAGGGTTCAGATTTACTTGATTTTGAAGCCAGCTCATTACAAATCAATACCTAAACCATAGCCGCCAGATATGGCAATCTTTCCACCATGTATTGGTTGTGTCGGTTTACCCTCATTTAGTAACTCTCCTGTTGCCAGACCGCAGGCTTCAGTAATTTCGTTAGTAAGAGCCAAATGCAGACAGGCGGTTCTCCCAATAGCTGTCTCAAGGGAAGAAGTAATTACGGTTCTGATATTTTCCGTTCGTGCCAGCATGATAATTTTTTTGCATTCGGTAAATCCACCAGAAACCATGGGCTTGATAACAAAAACATGAGCTGCCTGCTCATCAATAATTTTTTCAGCAGACTGAAAATCTGTGAGAGATTCATCAACAGCAATTTGGATTTCTGTATGGTAGGTAAGTTCTGCCAAGTCTTCCAGATTATCTGCAGGGAGTGGCTGCTCAATATAGTCAATATTGAATTTTTCCATTTCCTTACAAAAACGGATGGCTTTAGGTAAATCAAAAGCCCCGTTACAATCCAATCGGAATTGAATGTCTTCCCCAAAAGACTTGGTGAGATTTTCCATATTTTCGATTTCGTCAAAAAGGTTTCGAAAGCCCACCTTCACCTTCATAACGGTAAAGCCTTCTCCAGGTTGATGCATCCCTGCCAATCCATTTACAGCAATTTCGGATTTGGCATTGGTATTTAAATATTTTGCCAAGGGAAGTTCTTCTTCTTTCGCTAGAATATCATAAATTGCAGTTTCTAAGGCAAACCGCACCGAAGGGGTGTTTTGCGAATGTATTTCTATTAATAAAAATAATTCTTCACTATCTAAATCCTCCCCATTAATAGCTTGATGGAATCCTTCCAGGGCATAGTGAACTTCCTTCAATGTTTCTGTGCTGAATCCGGGTAATGGTGATGCCTCACCCACTCCCGTAAAATTATCCCATTTCATTTGTATCCAGACCCCCTCTCGATGGGAGTATGTCATTCCGGAAGTTTGGAGAGGTTCAACAAAGGGAATGGAAAAGGGAGTGACTTTGAAATGTCTAATTTTCAAAGGATGAGTCCAAATGAAAAAAGAATGGTAAAGATAAACAAAAAGCGGGCGGTCCCAGCCAGCACCTTATTTAACTCTCTGCCGGATTTTGAAATCAATTGGAAAATGAGATGCACTGCTATGGGCAATGCAAATAATGTGATTAATAAAGACATATTATCCTTTGTATTCCACCACATACATAGAGGGGTTATAAATGGGATTGTTACTAAAATTGAGAATTCAATTTGTGAAAAGGATTTTCCTAATCGAACTGCTAGTGTTTTTTTACCCGTGACAATATCAGTTTCCATATCCCTAATATTATTTACAATAAGAATGGCGGTGGAAAGCATCCCCAAAGCTGCACCCAGCCCAAGGGCCGTGTTGGTGAAAGATCCGTTTTGGAGATAATAGGTGCCAGGAACGGCGATGAGTCCGAAAAAGATAAAAACGAACACATCTCCCCATCCATGATACCCTAAAGGATAAGGACCACCTGTGTAAGCAATACCAGCTAGAATGGATGCCAGCCCTATCACAACAATGGGCCAGCCGCCCACATAGGCTAAATAGAATCCCACTCCAATTGCCGATGCGAATATGAGCCACATGGCTGTCTTCATTTCTTCAGGAGTGATGAGTCCAGATTGCGTAGCTCTCATTGGACCTAACCTGTCATCTCTATCTGTACCCTTTTGAAAATCATAGAAATCATTGGCGAAGTTTGCTCCAATCTGTATCAGGATTGCTGCTAATAAAGTCATTAAAAAAATAAAGGGGTGGAATTTACCATCATGATAGGACAATGCTGTACCCAGAATTACAGGAGAAATTGCAGCAGTCAAGGTTTTTAATCTCGCTGCAATTATCCATTTACCCATTACTTACTCACGAAAATCACAAACACCAAAAAAAATGTTGCTTAAGGCAGTCGTGGAAACTTATCAAAGTTTGGTTTACGTTTTTCCTTAAAGGCATCCCTGCCTTCCTGTGCTTCTTCGGTCATATAAAAGAGCATGGTGGCATCACCGGCAAACTGCTGCAGTCCAGCCTGTCCATCACAGTCAGCATTGAGGGCTCCCTTTAGCATGCGCAATGCCAGGGGTGATTTTTCCAGCATTTCACGGCACCAGCTTACCGTTTCCTGCTCTAATTTTTCATAGGGAACCACAGCGTTTATCAGTCCCCAATCCAGTGCAGTCTTGGCATCGTACAAGCGGCAGAGAAACCAAACTTCCCGTGCACGTTTCTGGCCGATGATCCGGGCCATGTAAGAAGCACCCCAGCCACCATCGAACGATCCCACTTTCGGGCCCGTCTGTCCAAATTGGGCATTGTCCGCTGCAATTGTGAGATCACAGAGCATATGCAGTACATGTCCGCCACCCACCGCATAACCTGCCACCATTGCCACCACCGGTTTGGGCATGTAGCGGATCTGTTTCTGCACATCCAGAATATTTAATCGGGGTACACCGTCATCCCCAACATAGCCTGCATCACCTCGAATTTTCTGATCGCCTCCGGCACAAAAGGCTTCTTTTCCTTCACCGGTGAGGATAATAACCCCTGCTCCCTGGTCTTCACGGGCAAGTGTTAATGCTTCCTTGAGTTCAAAAACTGTTTGGGGGCGGAAAGAATTCCGTACTTCCGGGCGGTTGATTGTAATTTTATTAATGCCTTTCGCATCATCCAACCCGCGCTCATATTTTGTATCGGTAAACTCCTGAATGGATTCCCAATTAATATTCATAATATCTCCTAATAATTGACTCATAAAATGGGGTTGAAAATTACTATTTTTCCAGTTCAAAGCACTACGTTTCCTTTTTAATGTTCACTCCTATTTTAATTAAGGCTAATTATTTTCACCCTTTGTAGAGCTAAGTTTAGTGAGGCGGTCTGTCCCAAATATTGATAGAATCCAGCTTTTGAACATTATTTTTTATTAAAGGGAAATTGTATGGCGGACCAGAAAAAGAAGAAATATACCCAAACGTTGATGGAAGAGATTGCCAACAGTATTACCCACGGTTTAGGGTTTGGGTTCAGTGTGGCAGGCCTGACAATTCTGGTGGTGTTTGCCAGCATGGATGGTGACCCTTGGAGAATTATTGCTTTTGCAATTTATGGTACAAGCTTATCAATTCTTTACCTTATATCAACCCTTTATCACAGTTTCACCCATTCCAGAACTAAAGCCATTTTTCGAAGATTAGACCACTCTGCAATTTATCTTCTTATAGCAGGGACCTATACACCTGTTATCCTGATTCCCTTAAGGACAACCTGGGTGCTTTACCTTCTACCCGTAATTTGGATTATGGCGATAATTGGAATTTATATTAAAATATCCTACATTCATAGATATGAACGATTAAGTGTTGCCTTCTATATTTTCATGGGCTGGCTAGCACTCATCGCTGTAAAACCACTTTACAATTCAATTCCTATCGAATCATTTATCTGGATAATTGTGGGAGGTATTAGTTATTCATGCGGGGTCATTTTCTACTCTTGGTTTCGACTTCCCTACCACCATACCATCTGGCATATATTTGTGTTGGCGGGAAGCGTATCTCATTATATTGGCATGCTGTACATATAAGCTAATGCTCCACCATATATTTATTGGATTATCCATGTTCGCTCTGCTATGGGGTGAGTACAATAAGTCCAGGTTTTTGCAGTACATATTTAAGCCGCTCACAATTCTTTTAATTTTATTTCTCCCAATCATGTCCTCCCAGTTTTCCTGGGGATTTAATTATTCATCCCTAATAGTTGCCGGATTATTTCTCTCCATGTTTGGTGATATTTTTCTCATGTTCAGCGAAAAGTATTTTATTCCCGGATTGATAGCATTTCTGTTGGCACATTTAGTATATATCACTGCCTTTATTTCTGTGGATGGAATCCATTATTCCTGGATATTCTTCATTTTTCTAATTGTTGGAATTCTAATTTTTAAATTACTGAATAAGAAATTAGGGAAACTACAAATTCCTGTAGCTCTGTATATTTCGGCTATCGCAATAATGGCCTGGCAGAGTTGGGAATTATGCTTATCTACTGGGAGTTATGTGTTTGGATTGGCAGCAGTGGGAACTATTTTATTTCTCATTTCTGATTTTGTTTTATCATTGAACAAATTTCTTAAGCCTATGCAGTTTGCTCAATTTATAATTTTACCAACCTATTTTATTGCTCAATGGCTGATTGCAATTTCAACCCTGTATTAATGTCTTTATTTTATTCTATTAGTTCATTTACATTACAATCTATCATCAGTCAAAATTATAAGAAAAATAACCATTGACAATTCATATTAAGCCTGAAATAAAGGCACTTTCAGATAAAATTATTTCCACCCGCCGGGATATACACCAACATCCTGAATTGGCGTTTGACGAACATAGAACAGCTCAATTGGTTGCGGATCGCTTACAGTCTCTGGGAATTGATGTCCAAACCGGTGTGGGTAAAACCGGTGTAGTTGGGATTCTGAAAGGAAATAGCAGCGGAAAAACCATTGCCCTCCGTGCTGATATGGATGCCCTCCCCATGCAGGAAACAAGTGATATTCCCTATAAATCTCAAAATGATGGGGTGATGCACGCCTGCGGACATGATGGCCATACCGCCATGCTTCTGGGTGCCGCCGAAGCCCTATCCCAAAAAACGGATAAACTAAATGGCACGGTAAAATTCATCTTTCAACCAGCTGAAGAGGGTCAGGGCGGCGCTCGTTATATGATTGAAGATGGTGCTTTAAATGGTGTTGATGAAGTCTATGGCATTCACCTTTGGAATTATCAGGAATACGGGACGGTGGGTGTAAAATCTGGTCCCATTTTAGCGGCGGCTGATTTATTTGAAATTACTGTTCATGGCAAGGGTGGACATGGCGCTGCTCCCCAGGGCACGAAGGATGCCGTTGTGATAGCCTCCCATCTGGTGCAGACCCTACAGACCATTGTAAGCCGGAATACCAATCCCATTGAATCAACGGTGGTTACCATAGGCCAGATCAATGGCGGTTATAATTTTAATATCATTGCTGATACAGTTACAATGAAAGGGACTGCCCGTGCTTATACCGAAGAGAATCGCCAGCTTATCAAAACGAGGATGGCAGAAATTATTAAAGGTACAGAACAGATATTCGGCTGTAAAATTGATTTTGATTATGAGGATGGCTATCCACCAACCGTAAACCACCCAATAGAGTCAGAAAAACTACTGAATGCAGCTCGAAATATTGTGGGTGATGGCGCTGGTGACCCATACCTCTCAATGGGGGGTGAGGATTTCAGCTACTTTCTGCAGAAAGTCCCGGGCTGTTTTTTCTTTGTGGGTTCTGCTCCCCCGGATCATGAACCACTGTCTGTACCCCACCACTGCTCTCATTTTGATTTTGATGAACGAGCGCTTTTGGTAGGTAGTTCGGTTTATTTACAATTGGTGGAGGATATAATTTTTTAATCATGTCTGAATCACGACAATTAGCTGCTATAGTATTTTCTGATATATCTGGTTTCACTCACACTATGGAAAGTGATGAAAACCGTGCAATGGCACAAATTCAAAAGCATAGAGAAATTGTCACCAATGTAATTCAAGAGTTTAATGGTGAAATGCTAAAGGAAATGGGTGATGGAGTTTTATTGAAATTTACTAGTGCCATTGAAGCAGTGCGCTGTGCAATCCAAATTCAAACCCACACTGAAACTGAAAATTTTAACTTAAAGATTGGCATTCATTTAGGTGATGTAATCATTAAAGATAATGATATATTCGGTTCTGGCGTAAATATTGCTTCCAGAATTCACGAACATGGCTCCCCAGGTAGTATTTGTATATCCAATGAAATCTGGCTGCAAATAAAAAATCAAACAGATATCAATGCAAATTCTCTTGGTAAGAAAAAATTAAAAGGTGTGGATGGGGAAATCGAGATATATCAATTGGGTGTTGAAGGTGGACAGATCAAACCAGCAGTACAAAAACAAAAACTTTCAATAGTTAAGAAAATTGTTTTTCCTGTAACTGGATTAATATTAACTATTTTGGGAGGATTGTTTTGGTTCATTTACCCTTTCATTAGTATAGGCATGAGTCATGAACGGGATTATGATGCTTCTATAGCCATTCTGTATATGGAAAATATGAGTTCTGAAGAAAACAGCTATTTTGCCGATGGGTTGACAGAGGAATTAATAAACAGGTTAAGCCGCATTCAGAATTTGAAAGTAAAACCCAGAACGGATGTAGCCGTTTTTAAAAATAAGTCGCTGTCTCTTAATGAAATTGCTGAAAAGCTTAATGTCAATTATATTGTAGAGGGATCTGTCCGAATTGCCGGAGATGACCTACGGGTGAATGTACAGCTTTTTGATATAGCCCAAGAGAATACGGTCTGGTCTGATTCCTATAATAATAAACTCAAAGATATATTTAGTGTACAGGATGAAATTGCAAGCAGTATAGTTTCTAAACTAAATGAAAAACTCACCATATCAAGTAGCGACTTAATAGCCACTAATAGAAAAACAACAGATAATTTAAAAGCTTACAATTTATATTCACAAGCAACCCTAAGTATGTCTGAAACGAATATAGATGGTTCATTATTGGCTAAACGAACAATACCTTTACTTGAAGAAGCAATAGAACTTGATTCTACTTATGCTGATGCTTATGCCCTGCTTGGATTAATACAATTTTTTTCGACAACTAATAAAATGGGAGATAGCAGTAACATTTCTGTGATGGAAGAATCTATCCTAAATGCAGAGACTTCACTTTTATATGATCCAGATAATGAACTTGGAAATGCATCTATGGTTTTTTTGCCTATGATGCGTCTTACACAATATGATTATTATAAGGATAATAAATTCTTTAAAGCGCGTAATATTGCGATTAAAGCAGATAAATTAATAAACAAATTCCCTGACTCACCTTTATCTCATTTAATTATGGGTTATTTTTACTGGAATAGGAATAAAATAATAAAGGATGATAACAATAGTATTTTAGCCCTTGAACATATGTTAAAAGTTATAGAAATTACAAAAAATCAGGCTTTAACTAAAGACCCTCTACATAAACCTATTTTAGATCAAGCATTGCAGGATGTTCCAAGTATTTATACTGAAATTGGTCAGGGGGAAAATGCGGTTAAATTTATTAGTAATAATAAAAAATATTATTGTGGTGATGGTACTTTTGAATGTCTGGGAGTTTGGACTCTAAATCAAATTATTACCACATTTTATCAATCTTATTATTATAAAGAAGCATTGGAAGCGATTAATATTATATTAGCTAGAACTGATGAAGAGCTTATTAATACAGGGCATGGAATCCAATCAAAAACAACTACACTTTTTATGTCAGGCTTGATTCATATGAAATGGGGAGAATATGATAAAGCAATCAATAACTTTGAAGAATGTTTGGAAATTACAAAAGTTTTAGAACGAGCTAATGTCACATTGGATGAGGAATTACTAATGCATAGGATTGGACTAAATAACT
>SCKP01000040.1 GCA_004124405.1 Fidelibacterota bacterium
GGGCCGAAAGAATTGTACAAAATCCACCTGTTGAAAGTCTTATTGAGGATATCGTCTTAAATAAAGAGGGTAATATTGGTATGAATGGCGCTGTAATGGTTGATACAGGTCGATTTACAGGCAGATCTCCATTGGATAAATATATCGTTGATGAGCCTACAACTTCCGATAATGTGTGGTGGGGAAGTGTTAATAGAAAAATCAGCGAAGAAATATTTGATGAGTTGTATGAAAAAGTAGTCCATTTTTATAATCAGGAGGACAATTCTAACACTTATATTTTTGATGGTTTTGGGGGAGCTGCAATTGACCATCGTTTACATGTACGAATCATTGCGAAAAAAGCATGGCAGGCTCATTTTTGCCATAATATGTTCATAAGACCAACACAGGAAGAATTATTGAATTTCTCTCCGGATTTTACAATTATTAATGCCAGTGATGTGTATAATGAAAAATTTGAAATACATGGATTAAATTCTGAGACATTCATAATTTTTAATCTCCAAAAAAGGATAGGTATTATAGGTGGGACTGAATATGGTGGCGAGATGAAAAAAGGAATTTTCTCAGTACTAAATTATATGCTACCTATGAAAGGTGTATTATCTATGCATTGCTCTGCTAATGTTGATACAAACGGATGCAATACAGCTCTCTTTTTTGGACTTAGCGGAACAGGAAAAACAACCCTCTCTACCGATCCTAACAGGCCATTGATTGGTGATGATGAACATGGCTGGTCTGATGATGGTGTATTCAACTTTGAAGGGGGATGTTATGCAAAGGTTATCAATTTAGATAAAGACGCTGAGCCTGATATTTACAATGCCATACGTCATGGTGCATTATTGGAAAATGTATGTTATGATGAAAGGACTCGTATTATCGATTTTACAGATAGCTCTAAAACTGAGAATACGCGCGTATCCTACCCAATTGATCATATCGAAAATTCAGTTTTTGCTTCAGGTAAACCCAGTATGGGTCCACACCCCCAGATATTAGTTTTTCTCACCTGTGATGCTTATGGTGTTTTACCTCCTGTTTCTAAGCTCACTCCTGATCAAGCCATGTACCATTTCATAAGCGGTTATACAGCAAAAGTTGCCGGAACTGAAAGAGGCATTACGGAGCCAGTTGCAACATTTTCTCCTTGTTTTGGAGGACCCTTTCTCACTTTGCATCCACTTCGATATGCTGAATTATTAAAATCAAAAATAAAAATACATCAATCCAAGGTGTACCTTGTGAACACAGGCTGGATTGGCGGCTCTGCAGCTTCTGGTGCCAAACGAATTAGCATCCAAAATACTCGAGCTATGATTACAGCCATTTTAGATGGATCAATCGAGAAATCTGAGTTCAAAACGGAGCCTGTATTTGGGTTAAGTTGTCCCCAAAGTTTAACCGGAGTTAATTCCGAAGTGCTAAATCCTCGTTCATCCTGGAACAGTCTTGATGAATACGATAAACAGGCATCCACACTGGGTGAATTATTTACTAATAATTTTAAAACATACGGCAAGGCAGTGTCATATCTTAAACAAGCAGGTCCCATTAAAAATCACAAAGAAATAGCCATTTAATAAAGGAGCATTCTCTATGAATATTGAAATAACATCCAGACATTTTACAGCTTCAGATAAACTCAAAGATTTGATAAATGAAAAAATATTAAAGATTGAAAAATTTAATAGTGGAATAATGAATTGTCATGTCATTCTAACCAAAGAAAATAGTAGTGAAAATGTTGAAATCAACGCCCATATTAAGGGACATGATTTTTCAGCCCACGAAAATGGTGATGCATTTGAAAAGTCGCTCACTAATGCTGTCGAAAAGATTGCTATACAGATTAAAAAACAGCATGAGAGAGCTATAGGAAGATAGTATTTATGAAGGCAATTATCCCAGTTGCTGGTCATGGTACCCGATTAGAACCGCACACACTTAAACTCCAAAAATGTTTATTACCAGTTGGCGGTAAACCAGTACTTGAACATCTTTTAGATAGAATTATAAAAGTGGGTGTTACTGATGTAACATTGGTTATCGGGCATTTAGGAGAACAAGTTAAAGATTTCTGTTCCTCCTATAACAATGCTAATTTCACCTTTGTTGAACAAAATGACCGTTTGGGATTAGGACATGCGGTGTATCAAGGCTTAGATGATTCGGATGAGTCGGTATTGATTGTACTGGGTGACGCTATTCTTGAGTTGGATTATGAAAAATTACTTAAGTCTCAACATTCAACCATTGGTGTTGCACCTGTACCAGATCCTGAAAGATTTGGGATTGTGGAAATCGAAAATAATCGGATAACAAAATTTTGGGAAAAACCAGAGAATCCGCCCGGCAATTTAGCCATTAGTGGGATTTATTATATTTCATCTCAAATGGAGCTTATGCAGGGTATTGAATATTTGATTGAGAATAATATCCGCACAAAAAATGAGTATCAATTGACAGATGCATTCACTGTGATGTTGGATAATAGCCACATATTCAAAGCGCTCAAAATTGATGCCTGTCTGGATTGTGGTATTCCTGAAACAATGCTGTCCACCAATAAAATTCTTTTAGAGAGGCAAGGGGGTAATGCTATTCATCACTCTTCAAATGTAAAAGACTCATCTTTAAAATATTGCACTATTTCCGAAGATTGTCAGATTGAAGAATCTCAATTAGAAAATGTTATTGTATTGAGAGGAGGAAAAGTAATAAATCAGAAAATAAAAAATACAATCGTTGGATTTGATGAAATATTTAATTTAGCTCAGACTGAAGAATTAGAACTATAAAGTTAAATGTGCGGTCGTAAAACACTCACAAAAGGGAAAATTGAAATAATCCAGGAAATGTTGGTTGATGACTGGAATGACAACTGGATTCCAAGCTATAATATCGCTCCAACTCAAAATACTCCCATTTTAATATATAATGAAAAGCGGATAATCAAGACCATGCGCTGGGGTTTGGTTCCATCTTGGGCAAAAGACCTTAAAATGGGAAGCCGATTAATAAATGCCCGTTTAGAAACCCTCCCTGAAAAACCATCTTTCCGAAATTTACTTACAAGCAATAGATGCGTTGTCATTACGGATGGCTATTACGAATGGATGCAGACTGGTGCTGGAAAAATACCCTATTATATTCGCCATCCTCAAAAGAATATCCTGCCCATGGCTGGACTTTGGGATAAATGGATTGATGAAAATAATAAAGAGTATCATACTTATACCGTTATCACCACTGAACCTGCTCAGCCTATAGCTCATATACATAACCGAATGCCGGTAATTTTAAATTTTGATGAAATAGATGAGTGGACCAATACAAATATTCCATGGGATGAAGCCTTAAATAAATTAGCATCTTTTTCCAATCCACTGGAATTTTATCCTGTTTCCAATTTTGTTAATTCACCAAGAAATAATAGTGAAATTTGTATTCAACCAATCATTCAGGAGACATCATGAATTCATATCACAAAGAACTTTGGTTTGATATTCCATCTCGAATGGAATTTATTAATATAACACATGAAGTTCAGGAAGTACTTCATGAAAGTGAAATACAGGAAGGCCTATGCCTGGTAAATGCCATGCATATTACTGCCTCTGTTTTTATCAATGATGATGAATCGGGACTGCACCGTGATTACAAAAAATGGCTTGAAGAATTGGCTCCCCATGAACCACTGTCTCGTTATGACCATAACCTCACTGGTGAAGATAATGGGGATGCGCACCATAAACGTCAGATAATGGGCAGGGAAGTTGTTATTGCTATTACCAAGGGTGAGCTACACTTTGGTCCATGGGAGCAGATATTTTATGGAGAATTTGATGGAGGAAGAAGAAAAAGAGTGCTGGTCAAAATTATTGGAGAATAGCCAATAATTAAAACTAAAAAGTAAATAATTATTAATAAAATAGAAAATCATCATGGCAAAAAAAAAGAAAAGTATGGACTATATTTTGGGAATGATCACCGGGACTTCACTTATGGTTGCTGCATGGGCAGCGGGTGATACCATTCAGGAAGTAAAAGTTGTCAACCAAAGCTGGGAACCCGTATATATGGATATTGTAGATTAGTAAATTTATGAGTGAATTTAATACTCAACAGCTTGTAGCAGTAGAGTATCCACCGGAACCTCTATTAATATTAGCCGGTGCCGGTACAGGAAAAACCACTACAATAGTGGGACGAATGGCATATCTTATTCAACAACGAAAAGTTAATCCCGATTCTATTCTTGCCCTTACATTCACCAATGATGCAGCAAACCATCTGAAACAGAAGTTGATTGATGAAATTGGTGAAATAGGGGGAGAAATTCAGGCTTGTACCTTCCATTCTTTTGCTCAAGAACAGACAAATGCTTATTTTTCAGAATTAGGCTACTCTGAAGTACCCAATATAATGAATCGGGGTGACATATACTTTTTATTGCGTCAACGGTTCGATGAATTAAAGCAATTACGCAGTATATTATTTCGCAGAAACCCTATACAGGCTATTCAGTGTTTTCAAAAAGTATTTGATGCTTTTAGGCAGAATCTTTTAAGTGAAAGGGAGTTGGCTTCATTAAAAAATAACGAATTGGAAAGAATAAAGTCGATTTCAGATAAAAAAGAGATTGAGAAAATATTTCAATTGGCAGACATGGTAGATATCTATCCACTGTATCAAAAATGGAAAAAAGATGCCAACTGGATTGATTATGGAGACTTAATAACGAATCTATGGAATTTAATCGAAACAAATAATGATGTGCTCACAGAATTACAGAATCAATTTAAACATATTATTGTAGATGAATTTCAAGATAACAATTATGCCTTGAGCCGAATTATTGAAAAAATTGCTTTGCCGGAAAATAGTATTACGGTTGTAGGAGATGATGACCAATGTATTTATGCTTTTCGTCAGGCTAATATTCAAAATGTTCATCAATTTAAGGAACGCTATTTCAATAAAAATAAAGAACCTGTTCCACTTATGCAGAATTACCGATCCAACCAACCTATTCTAAATTTTGCAAATAGTGTAATTGCAGAAAATAGCGGTCGAATGTCAAAGGGTATTTTGAAAAGTGATCTTTATTCTGACAAGATTCCTGTTTTGCAAATTGGGTCTGTAGATGAACAACTCATGCAATTGAAAGAAGATGTAGAGCAATTATTGAATAAGGGTGAATATGCCGGTAATATAGCCATTTTACTGCGAACCCATACCAAATGCCGACAAGTATCATCATTTCTTCAAAAAAACGGAATTAACACCTATTATCATTCTGAAAAATTATTTAACCAAACTATTATAAAAGACCTCCTGGCTATGCTGCATATTTATGGGAAGACGGAAAAAGCAGATCATAGTTTTCTCAGAATATTAATGAAGAAATATCCCCAATTTGATTTGACAGAATTTCTAAATGAATATAAAGAAAATAAAAATAATCTGACCTTTCTGGAATATGCCCTGAAATCAAATAGTGAATTAAAGAGATTGGCAAAAGAAGTAATCACTCCTATTTACAATATAAAAGAAAAGGGTGTTGTTGAGTTGGTTTGGAGTCTCGTTAAAATTGGCAGATTTTATAGAAATAATGAAGGTATTGACAGTTTAGAAAAAAAGATGACTTGGCAAAGTTTAAATCAATTCAGGGAATTGGTACAACTTTATGCTCAAAATTATAATCCGGATGATCTGCAAAATTTCATTGATTTTATAGATATACAATGGGAAGTTAACGATGAGGCCTTAGAGCCTATTAAAGAGCTCACTAAATTACCAGCTGTGAGAATAATGACGGTGCATGGTGCAAAGGGAATGGAATTTAAACATGTATTTATCCCATTTTTAAGATCAGGCAGTTTTCCGCTAAGCTTTAGAGGCATGTCATTGGTTGATAGATTGCCAGTATCCTGGCAGCGATGGGAAGTGGGGGATAGAGAAGAAAAAGAACTGCATTATGAAGAAGAGCGGCGGCTATTTTATGTAGCAATTACACGTGCAATGGAAACACTCACCCTTTTTGCACCGGAAAAGAGTCAGTCTCCATTTATAAAAAATATAAGTGATCAATTAGTAAAAAAGGAGAATATTATGCTTGAATCAAAAGAGGTCTCTCAATATGAGGAATTGATTGGGAATTACCAATCCCGTATTCAATCAGAAATTAATTTAGGGCATTTTGACACTGCAAATAATTTACTGAATGCAATTGAGAACATTTCCATTCTTAAAAAAGGAGATGAACCAAATTGGGGTAAAAATCCATATAAAGATGAAATATTACAATTATTATCGCATAATGAATCCCAAGAAAGTGATTCAAATCCAAATCTATCCGCAACCAGTATTCAGACCTATAATCAATGTCCCTTAAAATATAAATACCGTTATATTGACGGCATTCCTGGTGCTCCAGAAAAGCCATATTTTCAATTGGGAAAGGTGATTCATAAAGTATTGGAAATATTTCACGAAGAAAATTATACATCCTATGAAGATTTAATTACCCTATTAGATTCCAATTGGAAAGAAGGCGGATATAAATATGAACAGGAAAAGGAGCAAAATAGACAAGATGCTGAGGATATGCTCAAAAATTATTGGGATTATATTCAACTGCATCCGGTGAATACCTTATACACAGAACATTGGTTTAGTTTTGAAACCGATTATGCTACACTCTCTGGGAAATGTGACCGTATAGATCTGGATGAAGATGGGAATTTATCCATTGTGGATTATAAAACATCTAAAACACCCAAAACGGAACGGCAGCTGAAAAAAGATATTCAGTTGGGTATTTATGCCCTGTTCACATCCTTAAACGGAGTTGAAACCATCGATAAGAAACAGATAAAGAAAATACCTGAAAAGCTCTCAATGATGTTTGTACGCGAGAAAGAGCCGGAGGTTGCAGTTGAACTCACTCAAGATGATTTAGATATAATTGAAGAAAATATAAGAGCAACCTCAAATGGTATTAAGAAAAATAATTTTATCCCCTGTAAAGGTATGCATTGTGATTATTGTGATTATAAAGAGTTGTTATGTCCCTTGTTTGGCTAGAATGGTTGGAGTGATGAAGCATAAAAAGAAAGACTTAGCAAGCTAGCAGATCGTTGACTTTAAGATCGGTAAAAGGGTTTAGGATAGTAGAGCGCTTAACTCTTAACATATTATAACATAATTCTGTTTAGTGAATTTAAATATTCATTAATATTTGTTTAGAAGTCTTAATTTTCATCCTTAATAATTAAGGAAATTCTCAATAATTGAACTTTAGTTGGAAAAAATTCCTGGAAGAACTCCGGGTATTAATAATTCTTATAATCATAGCCTTCACCATAAAATCTACCTTAGTGGAAATTTATGTGGTGCCTACTGGTTCTATGGAAGATACAATTCTCACTGGTGATATGCTCATAGGCAATAAGTTTATTTATGGTATGCGTACTCCAATCTGGATAGGAATACCCTACACAAGAACAGGGTTTCATATCCCCTGGTTTCGCCTACCGGCATTTAAAGAGGTAGAAAGTGGGGACGTTACCATTTTTGAATTTCCACGGGATCCATTTCAGAAATATGTTAAAAGATGTATTGGGGTGGCTGGAGATTCTATTTCTATAAATATTGGCAACATTATTGTAAACAGCGATACAATGCATTTCCCTGATGCAGGCAAGTATATTAAAGGTTTTATGTATGATAAGGATAAGGTGGAAAAACTGTATTCATTTTTTACAGGGAATAGAGACAATTTAGAAAGTTTTGTGGTTCCCTATAAAGGGATGGAAATTGACTTTAATAATGTGGATGACTGGCAAACTGCCATCTCTCTTATGGTTCAGGACGGCAATGATGTTAAACTCGGAAGTAAAACTTTTACCATGATTGACCCTTATGAAGTAGCAAGAACCCATGGATTTCTTAAATATAAATTATTGAAATTAATTAGTTCTTCAAGAAAAGCAGCAATGCGTGAACAGAAAGATAGAAGTATATTCATTAATAAATTAAATAATGAATATAAAAAAGATAATCTTATAAATCCCTGGTATATAAATTATGGTTTTGAAAATTCAGAATATTTAAAAAATAATATAACAGTTAATGGTAAAATTCTAAATGAATTAGGAACATATTCCCTAAAACATGATTATTATTTTTTTATGGGTGATAATAGAGATTCAAGTTATGATTCACGGTTCTGGGGATTTGTTCCGGATACACAGATTTTAGGGACTCCATTATTTGCCTTAGTAAATCTGTTTAAATTTAAACTACGAATGAAAGTTATTTCCTAATTAAATTACGATATGTTCGGATTTATAGCATTTGGATTTAAACTCATATTCGCTGCCATTGCGGGTGGTGCACTCAGTTATATTCCCGGAGAAGAATCTCAAAACTATAAAATTGTAGAAACATCTCTTATCTGTATATTTGGGGCAGCAATTTTGGGGTTGACAAGTCAATTACATTATGGCGAATATAATATTACAATGGGAATTGGAATTTTGGCTGTAATTTTGGGGATAATTTCTTTTTCGAAAAATTTAGATTTTTTAAATCGAATGGTTTGGTTATTTGCTGGAATATCTGGAATGATAATTGGAGCTGGGTTTATTATTCAAGCAATATTATTGGTTGCGCTTGTTTATGTTATTTTAAGAAATAGTAAAAAACTTCTAAACTATTTTGATCAAGATACTGAACAAACTGATGATGATTCTATTGAAAATGTTTCAAATTAGTATAATTAATAAACTAAATTTATATATCATTTTCAAGATCGTATTTCAGAAAAAACTACAAATAACATAAATATATTGGGTAATTAATTGAGTATTGATTTAGACAGTAGCGAAGGAAGAAAACAATATCTATCAGAAAAGTTGGACGATCTTTTAGAGGGGATTAATGATTCTTATGGCACTCTATTAATGGAAGAATTGTTGTCTCGTTTAGAACTGACTGTAAAAGATTTTAATGATGAAATGAAAGTTCTCTGTGACCAATTAGTCACAAAAGAAAAAGAACGGCAACAGTTATTGGAAATGTTGAAAACTTCTGATGGACTGCCTGCTCCGGTACCGGTCCAAACTCCAACCACAAAAAAATCAACCCAGCCTGGAGAAACTGACTATTTTGAATCAGATGGAGATGAAGAAGAGATCCCTGAATGGGAGAAAAAATTGGCAAAATTAGAAAAAAAGTAAGTTAAAGGATATTATGCAAAGAGCAATTTGGATTATTACATTTTTTATTATTATAGCAATCGGATATTACTGGATGGTTGTAGATGATTCACGAACAAAACAAATGGTTGAATTGGCTGATAGTGATGCAGAGCTTTCTGGTGATGTGAATTCAACCGTTGAAATTTATGATCGGTTAGAAAAAAAATGGATAGGAACCAGTAAGCATGTGCAAACTTTGCAAAAAGAAACTCATGCCCATTATGCAGTTTATGAAGTTCAGATGGATTCTATTGACATTGTCTTTGAAGAAATTAAATTCAGTATTGAGCAGTTAGAAGAAATTTTTACCAGAAAATTAGACAGGGTAAAAGATGATGTGAGAAATCTTGAAGATAGTTTTGAATCCTATAAAAGATCAACCAAGCGTGATTTAAGAGAAATCAAACAAAATATCTCAACTATTCGGGATGATATAAATACTTTAAATACAACTGTATTTCCTCCTGTTGAAGATGATGAAAAGAAAAAATAAGACTAATTTAAATAAAGTGAATCAAAGGGGAATGCAATTTCCCTTTTTCATTTTTAATTACTTGTATGTAAAATGATTAAACTAGATGAATTAATCGGTGATATAATATTTGTATCTTTTTCAAACCACGAACGATTTAAGGATATTGGTATTAATGAATCTACAGGACATTTTCTTTTTAGAGGATATGACCAACTAGGATTGTGGTTGGAGCATCCTGGTATAGTGATAATTCATGCAGAAGATGACTCAGGAACACCCCTGCCTGTTGATAAACACTCAAGAGAAAATATAGCTGCAAATTTTGTTGTTACCTGGGATAATGTTAATACAATTATGCATTATCCTGATAGAGAAGGCTTTGATTTTCCAAGTGAATTTAAAAAAATGAAATTAGGCTTTAGTTTTGAAAATGAAGACGGAAAGCAAAATAAATGATTTCTGGTACTATTAAAATGTGGAAAGAAGTAGAGGGATGGGGATTTATAGAGGGTGATGATGGTGATGATTATTTTGTGAACATTACCAATGTTCGAATTGGGCAAAAATTACTAATTAATGTACGTGTTAAATTTGATGTCACCCAGGGACACCGAGGTCCTGAAGCTGAAAATGTCAGTTTGTTTTAATTAGTGTTTGTTAAACTCTCCTTTGGAGAGTTTTTTATTTAAACAATATTCTCCTCATAGAAAAATAATATATTTCCTTCAGAATTATCTTTAGAGAAAGCTGAATATTTATTTATTTTTACGTCCAATCCTTTGTTAAATATTTACTGAATTTATTATGTGTATAACAGATACTCAATCGATTAACTCATCAAAGCCGGAATATTGGGAGAAATTTTATCAATCTGGTGATACGGGTTGGGATATTGGTAAACCCACTCCAGTATTTAAAAATTGGATTAAAACACAAAAAAATAAGCTGTCGATTTGTATTCTTGGTGCAGGTAATGGATGGGATGCGCTTCATTTTGCAGAATTGGGGCACAGAGTAACGGCAGTTGATTTTGCAGAGTCTGCAGTATTAAATATGAATATTACTGCTGCTAAAAGACGATTGAAATTAAATATCATCCATGGAGATATTTTTGATTTAGATAAATTATTCACCAATACTTTTGATATTGTATTGGAATATACCTGCTTTTGCGCCATTGATCCTGATCGAAGAGACGATTATATTCGCCTTGTAAACCACATATTAAATCCATCGGGTAAGTTTGTTGGTTTATTATTTCCCACTGATGAAAATCTTGATAGCGATGGTCCACCTTTCGGAGTGGACATAGATACTACGTTAAATTTATTTTCAAATTATTTCACAGTGATTAAGAAAGAAATCCCAAGTAATTCGATTGAACGGCGAAAGGGGAGAGAGATATTCGTCATATTAAAGAAAAATGGAAACTAAAATTAAAATAAATAATATCCAATTATTTGGGTATCATGGCACTGGCGAAAAGGAAAAATCCACTGGTCAACTTTTTGAAATTGATATTGAAGTTTCACCTATTTATGACACTCCCATTTCAGATAAATTAGCTCATACTTTGGATTATACTCTTTTATATGATGAAGTAATCACAATATTCTCAAAAAGAAAATATAATTTAATTGAATTTCTTGCAAATAAAATTGCCACAACCATAATCAGTAAATATAAAGTGAATAATTGCAAAGTTGTAATACGGAAACCCAATGCGCCAATAAAAGGCGATTTTGATTCAGTAGAGGTTGAGGTAATGAGTAATGTCTGAAGATCAAAGAATTTTTCTATCCTTAGGTTCAAATATGGGTAACCGCTATCAAAATTTGAAAGATGGAATAATGATGTTGAACGAACATCCCCATATTTGGGTCACCGATAAATCCCATGTATATCAATCACCGCCAATGTATAATATCGATCAGGATGAATTTTATAATATGGTGATTGAAATTGACACTAATTTAATTCCATTGGAATTACTTAATGAAATCAAGAATATTGAAAAGAAAGCTGGTAGATTGCAAGAACGAAAAAAAAATATGCCCCGTATTTTAGATATTGATATTCTCGCCATTGGTGACTTGGAAATTCATAGTGGATTATTAGAAATTCCTCACGGGGGAATATCTGAAAGAATATTTGTACTCAAACCATGGAATGATATTGCACCAAAATTTGTTGTACCGGGACAAAATGCAATGGTATCTGAAATACTTGAAAATACCGATGATGATTCCGACGTACGAATGGTGCTTATTTTTGATAAGGAAGGAATGATATGAAAATACCGTATCATATTGCCATTGAAGGAACAATTGGAGTTGGAAAGACCAGTTTAGCTCAAATATTAGGGGATCGATTAGAAGCTAAACTAATCTTGGAAGAGTTCGAAGAAAATCCATTTTTAGTAGACTTTTATAAAAATTCCGAACAGTTTGCATTTCAGACGCAATTATTTTTCCTCTTATCACGGTATCGCCAACAGCAGCAACTACAACAGACCGACCTATTTACTAAAACCTTGATTTCTGATTATATGTTTGTAAAAGATAGATTATTCGCAGCATTAAATTTGAATGACAAAGAAATGAGTTTATATAATGCAGTAGCTCGAATACTTGAGAAAAACGTGACCTCGCCAGACATGGTAATATTCTTACAGTCAGATACAGATCGGCTCATGCAGAATATAAAACTCAGAAGCAGAGAATATGAAAAATTAATTGATTGGAAGTATATTGATGCATTGAATCAAATGTATAATGAGTATTTTTTCAGATACAATGATTCTCCATTGCTCATTATTAACACCAATGATATTGACTTTGTAAATAATAAAGATGACTTAGAGGAAATAATTGAATTCATTCGCACACCAGGCGAAGGAACCCGCTATTTTAATCCAATAAAAAGTATTTATTAATTCATATGATGAAAATTATTTTTATCATTGCATTAATTTGGATATTCTACCAAATCAAAAAATTCCTTTTCGGGATTCAAATTACCAATAAAAAGAAACAGAAAGCGGAAAGTATGAGTCGTAAATCCGGGATGGATATACAGGATGCTGACTACGAAGATGTTGAATGAAAGCTGTTAGAATCATTGAACATGGCGGTATAGAAAAACTCATATATGATGAAATTCCAGAACCTTCTTGTCTTCCTGATAAAATCAAAATTCAGGTAAAAGCCGCTGCATTAAATCATCTGGATATATGGGTGAGGAACGGACTTCCCGGCTTACCTGTTCCTTTGCCATTAATAATGGGGTGCGACGCATCTGGAACTATTACAGAAGTTGGTTCTCAGATTAATAAATTTCAACTAGGTGATGATGTGGTCATTCAGCCCGGTACTTTTTGCGGCGATTGTGAGCATTGTAATGATGGGAGGGAGAATTATTGTTCTTATTATGGCATTTTAGGTGAGACGGAAAATGGCACCCAGGCGGAACATATTGTTCTTGACCCTATCAATATTTACCCAAAACCTGCACATCTATCCTATAATGAAGCGGCGTCTATGCCTTTGGTTTTCATGACCGCATACCAGATGCTCATAAAACGGGCAAAATTGCAGCCTGATGAAACCGTACTGATTTATGGGGGCAGTTCAGGTGTTGGTTCTGCAGCAATCCAGATTTGTAGTGACTTAGGTGCTCAAATAATTGCTACATCCGGAAATGAATCAAAAGGTAAATTCTGCAGGGAATTGGGTGCCCATCATGTAGTCAATCACAATCATGAAAATTGGTTGGATGAAGTAAAAGAAATTACGGGCAAATCTGGTGTGAATGTGGTATTTGAGCATGTGGGTTCTGCAACATGGACACAATCAATCAGAATTTTATCAAAAGGGGGACGGTTGGTTACCTGCGGAGCAACCACCGGCGCTGATGTGAATATTAATTTAGCACATCTATTTATGAAACAGCAATCTATTTTAGGTTCTACCATGAGTAGTATTTCTACTTTTAAAGAGGTTATGAGTAAAATTAATAACCAAAATTATAATCCAATGGTGGATAAGATATTCGCTATGAAAGATATTCGGGATGCTCACGAATATATGGAAAACAGGCAGCAATCAGGTAAAGTTGTATTGGTTCCTTAGTAGTTGGTGCGATTGTTGAATATTCTCATTAAAATTCCAATTATCTTTATTCTATTAATCAGCACTGCTATGCCTAATATTTTTCATGGTATTGCTTTGCAGATGACATCCAATGGTACAGGGATATATTATAAACCCGGAATCAAATTTAAACAGCATTCTAAACTGATGGTTGCACTGGGAATTCATTTAGAAAATAAATATCAGAATTTGAGCAGAGTTTATGTTGGAAATAGAAACCGTTCAATTTATCTAGATTTATCCGCTGAATTCAAACAAGAATTGCTGCAGGAAATGATTGCTGGCACCTTCAGGCCAGTTATCACTATTCAAGGGGGAAGTATAGCAGATGTAAGGTCCATATCAGGTACTGATAATTTAGGGAATTGGAAATGGAAATATGCAATTGGAGCTGGATTTCAATTTTATAATGTGAGAACATTGAACGAACTCACACTGAAATATAATCAAAATCCTTTTACCAAAGGGAATATGGCATTTCAATTAGCAATGTATTGGAAATAAGGAGACCAAACTATGTCAGATGATTGTTTATTTTGTAAAATTATAAATGGAGTCATCCCAGCAGATATTGTGGATCAAAATGATACTGCCTTGGCATTCCGCGATATTAATCCGCAGGCAGCTACACATATTTTGATAATCCCCAAAGCACATATTGCATCAACCCGCGATTTAAATGATGGGAACATTCACTGTTTATCAGAAATGGCAGTAATGGCGAATAAAATTGCAGATAGTGAAGGAATATCGGAGTCAGGATATCGCTGGGTAATTAATACGGGAAATGATGGTGGACAAACGGTTCATCATCTTCACCTACATTTACTGGGGGGGAGGCAACTTCAATGGCCACCGGGATAGGAGAATATTGGAAAATTGAAATTAGTATTTCCAACAACTTTTCATTTTCAACTTTCAAAATTTTAACATATGTACATTTCTAAACTTAATTTACAGGGGTTTAAATCTTTTCTTAATAAAACAGACCTGAACTTTGGTGAAGGAGTTACGGCTATTGTAGGTCCCAATGGATGTGGAAAAAGTAATATAGTGGATGCCATCCGCTGGGTTTTGGGGGAGCAGAAAAATTCTATATTGCGATCCGTGAAAATGGAAGATGTAATTTTTAATGGTACCAAAAATCGCAAACCATTGGGATTTTGTCAGGTATCCATGCTTATTCATAATAATCGTGGGATCTTGCCTATAGAATACAACGATGTGGAAATATCACGCCGTCTATATAGAAGTGGTGAAAGTGAATTTTATATCAATAAAACACTGTGTCGTTTGAAAGATATCCAAAATCTGTTTGTTGACACAGGAATGAGTTCAAATGCCTATTCTGTGATAGAGCTGAAAATGGTTGATTCTATTCTTTCCCATAATGCATCCGATAGACGAAAAATGTTTGAGGAAGCTGCAGGAATCAATAATTATAAACAGCAGAGGCAGGCGGCTTTACGAAAAATAACTGCAACTCATGTTGATATGGAAAGGGTAAATGATATTATTCTAGAAGTCAATAATTCCATAAAAAATCTCAACTTGCAGGTAAAACGATTTAAACGTTTTAAAAAATTAACTGAAAATCAAAAAAAACTTACAATAGAAGTAACCCGTGCAGAAATTCAGCTTATTAAAATCAAGCAAAAACCTTTACAAGATAAGTTGGGTGAGATTAAGAGCAAACAGTCCAGTTTGTCTGGTCAAATGAATTTAGATGAAGCTCTCAAAGAGCAAG
>SCKP01000041.1 GCA_004124405.1 Fidelibacterota bacterium
GCTCTGCTAGTCAGTGGACATGTGCTGATGGATATTGCATACCTGCAAGCTACTAATGTGACGGTTCTGCTGAAAACGGCAACGCTGGATGGGGACCTGACTGTGGTGATGGCTCTGATGAAGTATTAGAAGAGTGCTGTGCAAACGGTTCTTATGATGATGCTACATGTAATCCACCTAGTGGTGGCAATTGCGAGCTTACTATGAGTGATTCCTATGGTGATGGCTGGAATGGCAATGAATGGTGTTCCGGTGGTCAATGTGCTGGTCTTGCAGCTGGTTCATCTGGAACTGCCAGTTTCGATTTTGACTTGTCTGCAGAGAACTGTTATACCTGTGGTGGCGGCTCATGGGGAAGTGAAGTATCCTGGTCACTTTCTTGTGACGGATCTGAAGTAGCAGCTGGTGGTACTGGTGAGGGTTGCTTTGGTGGCAGTCGAAGTGCTGACGAAGTTTCAGATAGCGATCTGAAACTGAAGATGGTGGGTACTCATGGTATTATTGTACCAGAACGTAACATATCATTGGCACTTATAGGTCATGTAACTGATCTAAACGCTACAAAAGCTGATCGGGTCAAGTCTATGTCTATGGTTACTAAATCCATAGTGAAGCATAACGCTAAGAAGCCTGTTGATGTGATTCCGTATGAAGCTCCGCTTAACAGAAAAGCAGCTCCTGAGTTTGAATCTAAACTGCAACGTGCAGAAAGCGTGAAGCTGATTCAAACGGCTGAAGGCCTGAAGTATGAAGCTGATGGTTTTGTTGGATTCGAAATCACCCTAAGTCATGGTGCTGATTTTGAAATCAATGTAACTGAGTCTGCCTTTATTGCTGACTACAAAACAACTGGTAATACTACAAAAGTGATTGTGGTTGGCCCTGAAACTGAAAATCTATTCAGTTCAACAGGTGACTATACCGTTGTTGATGTAATTGCTGGTACTTCAGGTGGTGTAGCTCTAAGTGCTGATATCGTATCTATACCAACAGTGTTTGGCTTAAATGATGCATATCCTAATCCATTCAACCCAACAACTTCTGTTGAGCTTGCAATGCCTCAAGATGGTTTTGTATCTGTAAAGGTATACAATCTCATGGGTCAGGTAGTTGCAACTCTGCATGAAGGTAATCTCACGGCTAATAGCTATAGCTTTACCTGGGATGCGGCTGATGTGGCAAGTGGTATGTATTTCCTCAAGGCCGAAACAGCTGGTAACGTAGATATCCAGAAAATCATGTTAATGAAATAAATTCTGGAAAATGATTGAAACAAAAAGCCCCTGGTTCTGCCGGGGGCTTTTTGTTTCTCTAAAGTAATTTTGAAATAGTTATATCAAATAACCCTGTGTTATGCAATGAACACTATGTGATAGAGATTAAAAAAAAGAAGTTAATATGAGAGTAAATTTGTATATATCTATTTAAAGGATGAAAAACGATATAAAACAAATATGATAAAAAGCCTGCTAATCATACCTGCTATCTGCATGACGGTAGCACTATCCCAAAACCGGGACTATCCCAATTTCGAGATTGTTGTTAATAATAATCCCTATCCAGAAGATATCATCATTCATACAATGTCTGGAGGGGATCATTTTATGGCTATAATTGATACAGCTTTATCAATTAAATGGTATATAAATAGCGGCAGCCGAGGTATGGGATTTGAAGTGAGTGATGACAAATTAACGTATTTTCATAAAGATCTGCAGCAGTGGCGCGTACTTAATCAGTTTATGCAGGAAACGGATACATTAAGAGCTTCAGAGGGCTATCTTGCCGATTATCATGATTTCAAGTTACTTTCAAATGGCGGCTATTTTATTTTATCTTATGACAGTATTACTTTAGATATGAGTCAAATTGTAGAAAATGGAAACCCGCAGGCAACCATCCGAGGTATACCTGTTATAGAGGAATTTAATGCTGATCATGAGCTTGTAATGGAGTGGAATGGATGGGATAATCTAAATATTGCAGATTATACACATCTCAATCTAACTGCTCCGGAATTTACGTGGATGCATGTGAATAGCATTGAAATCGATTATGATAATAACATTCTTATATCAGATCGAAGAAGCGATGATGTAATAAAATTTGACCGCATAAATGGAGAAGTCATCTGGTACTTAGGAGGGCCTTTGAGTGATTTTACCATCTTGAATGATCCATTTGGAGGGTTTAGCAAACAGCATGATGCAAGAAGGCTGGATAATGGAAATATATTATTGTTTGATAATGGAAATAATCATGATCCACCTGTGAGCAGGGCTGTAGAATATGAAATTAATGAAGAAGATTACACTGCAACAATGGTTTGGGAATATATTCATCCGGAAAATTATTTTGGTTTAGCTATGGGGTCTATCCAGCGCCTAGATAATGGGAACACCTTGATTAATTGGGGGACTATGCCTGGAATTGGTGCTGTAATTACAGAAGTGGATTATGAAAAAAATATTGTTCTGGAGATTATCTATCCTTATATATATCATAGTTATAAAGTAAGGAAAAGTAATTGGGATTTTGAAATCAATTTACTGGTTGGTGATGCCAATCTGGATAATTCCATCAACATATTGGATATCATCTACTTAGTGAATGAGATTTTATACAATGATTCCGATCCATCGGTATTTGATTTATACAAGATTGATATTGATAAGAATGGGAGTATCGATGTTACGGATATAATTCAACTGGTCAATATTATATTAGCTTCATGAAGTAATTCTGGAAAATTATTGAAAAAGCCCCGGTTATGCCAGGGGCTTTTTTATTACAACAATTATTGTAATTTATATCTATGAAATTTATTAATAAAACACTGAAAAACTGGCTATGGGTGGATACGCGCAGTCTTGCGTTATTTCGCATTATGATTGGTTTTTTGGGCCTTTGTGACGTTCTCAGACGCTTTCCTCTCATTGATGTCTTTTACTCCGATAAAGGACTGAATTTTAATACTACGGTTGCCAATAGATATACTCTTTCTCTTCTAGATTATTTTCATACTACGGGACAAGTTCAGTTTTTTTTCATTGTAACTGCCATCTGCTTCTTTTTCTTCATGATTGGGTACCGTACAAGAATATTTCAGATTTTAGCTGTCATGGGACTCATTAGTATTCATGCCGCCGAATGGATATTGCAAAATGGGGGAGACATGGTTATTAGAAATTACATGTTTTGGGCTCTTTTTTTGCCGCTTGGAACATCCTGGAGCATTGATTCTATCCGTCAGAGTCTTCGAAAACACCCTGAACATGATACAAATGATTTAAACAAACCCATGGAAGTGGCAACTCCAAGAATATTTCATTTGGCTTATCTGGCATGCCTGGTGCAACTAGCCATGATTTATTTTTTTAATTACATCAATAAAACTGGAGCAATGTGGTCAGATGGTTCAGCCATTCATTACATGTATCAATTGGATACTTTCTTAACTCCCCTTGGGACCTGGTTAGCTTCGATATTGAACACTGATATGATGAAATTTCTCACACAAACAACCAGATATGTTGAATTTATTGCTCCCATTGCTATTTTAAGTCCCTTGTTTCAGCCTTGGCTGAGAAGAATCGTGTTTGTGATTTTCATGATTTTTCACTTAATCATTGGGATATCTATCAATATAGGACTTTTCAGTTGGGTAATGATGACCGTACTTATTCTATTACTTGGAAGTCAGGAAATAGATTGGTTGAAAAGCATGATTTCTAAGTGGTGGAAAAGAAAATACATTGTTTTCTATGATCGAGATTGTGGATTCTGTCATCTAACTGCTCGCATATTAAAGAGGATGGATGGTTTTTCTCGTTTAAAATGGGCTGATCGTCTCTTGGAAGGGAATAGACCTGAAAAATTAGATAAACTGCTAGAAACCACCATTGTCGTTTGGGATCCGGAAACCAATCAAATTTGGACGCGTCACAGGGGATTTGAAAGGATTATTTCTGCCATTCCCTTGGGCTTTCTTTTCTCATGGATATTTATTCTACCCGGTTTGGAAAAACTCTTTGGAATGATCTATGATTGGATTTCAAGAAATAGAACTTTCGTGAGCAAAACATTGGGAGTACCAGCTTGTGGAATTCCAAGAGAAGAGTCACCACAATCCATTGTTGGGGAAAAAAATATAATTCTAATGAGATTCCGAAAGTTTTCTTGGGTGCTTTCAAATATTTTGGTCATGGTATTCTTGCTTGGAGCTATGGACAGCTCCATGCGAGTTAATAAAGGATTTAAGACGTTTTCTTCAATAGAGAAAGGGATTGAAAAAAAACGTAAGTCACTAATGGACAAAGGAATTAAGAGCCCTCCTGAAAGAGAGAAAAAGAAGGAAATACTATCCTATCAACGTAGAAAGTTAAGAAAAATATTGCGGTATCCTAAAATTTCTCAAAATTGGAACATGTTCTCTCCATCTGTAATTCGTACTGAAAAATGGGTCATTGCTGATTTGATCTTTGAAAACGGAGAAACATTGACTCTTTTTCAAAATGATGATGATATTGAAAACAAATTTTATCAGGCATATTTTCAGCCGTACAAGTTTCAATTTTGGAGAAAGCTATTTAGTCGCATTAGTGAAAAGAAATATCAGCAACATATTCCAAAATTAAAGAATTGGATCAAAAATACTGATTATTTTTCTGAATATGAAGGGCGCAAGGTGAAAGAGGTAATGCTATGGCAGCTCAGTGAAACTACGCAGAGCCCGGAAAATAACAAGAAGTCAAATGTGCGCAAGAAAGAATTAAAAAGAACTCAGAAAAGGGATCGGAAAAGAATCAAAAAAGTAGGATTCAAGTAAGTTTCATTTTCAGCATGAATTCATGGGCAGCCTCATATTCATTGGGGATTTCACCATCCAGTATGGCTTCCTCGATGGCCTTTTTAATTTGTCCTACTTGTCGGCCGGGTTTCAGTTTAAATGTTTTCATTATTTCTTTTCCCCGAACAGGTGATTGAAATGCTTTCATTTCATCCCTGAGCTTCACATCCTGCATAAGGTGTTCTACTTTTTCAAAATTCCCCATATATTTACTGACTTTTTTTGGATTCTTGGTGGTAATATCTGCCCGGCAGAGAATCATCAGGTCATCTACATATTCTCCTGCTTCTGCCATCACCCTTCGTACAGCGCTATCGGTTATTTCTTTTTTTGCTAAGGCTATGGGTCGAAGGTGTAGTTTGGTAAGCAGCATGAGATAATCCCTCAGATTGTTGGAAAGTTTCATCCTTCGAGCAATTTTTTTCAGCATGCGCCGGCCAATTTCATCATGTCCATGAAAAGTCCAGCCCTTTTTATTGTCAAATCGTTTGGTCTGAGGCTTGGCAATATCATGCACCAGGGCCGCAAAGCGGATATCCATTTTATCCGTGAGCTTGGCTGCATTATCGACTACCTGCAGGGTATGGGTGAAAACATCTTTATGTCCCATTCCATTAATTATTTCAACTCCGGACATAATATCCATTTCTGGGAAAACATGCGTAAGCAGTCCGGTTTCTTTCATAAGATAGAAAGCAATACTGGGTTTATCTGTTTTCAGAGTTTTCAGCACTTCATCCCTAATTCGTTCCCAGGAAACAATTTCAAGGCGATGAATATTACGTGAAATACTATCCAATGCAGTAGCTGCAACATCATATTGTAATTGGGCGGCAAAGCGTACTGCCCGGAGCATTCTCAGGGGATCATCTGAGAAAGTTTCATCAGGATCGAGGGGGGTAATTATGAGTCCCTTTTGCAAATCCTTTATTCCGCCAAAGGGATCGTATAATTCCCCAAAGCTGGAAGGCATTAAGGAGGCTGAAATGGCATTAATGGTGAAATCTCTGCGGGACATATCTTCCTCCACAGTAGAAGAAGTAACCTCTGGTTTCCTGGAATCAGAATGGTATTTTTCTTTCCGGGCAGATGCCACCTCAATTTCTATATCGGGATAGGGGATCATTGCCGTACCAAATTTATCGTAGTCAACAGTGACATTCACCTTCAGTTCCCGGGCTAACTTTTTAGCAAAGGCAACACCGTCACCCTCTACCATAATATCGATATCCTGACAGGATTTCCCTAATAGTGTATCCCGAACATATCCGCCCACGATATAGGTGGGTATATTTTCCTTTTCCCCCAGGCTTCCTGCAATTGCGAGAATATCTTCATGAGGATTATTTTCTTTTAATAATTGGCTAATACTACTCATACAGGCTTTAAAATTAGGAGTAATAAATTTTATGGGGGAAACAAAAATTACAAAAATGTATAAATAATTTACTGCTCAAAAATACTGAAAAAGACGTAATTTTTGCACCGGGCAGTTTCCCCAATTACTATTCAAAAATCACACAAAGAGGTAAAATGCATAAAAATCCAGTGAAATATGTATTTGTATTTGGAGGTGTATTATCGGGTTTGGGTAAAGGGATTGTGGCTTCTTCTCTTGGGTTTTTACTAAAATCCAGGGGTTTTAAGGTTACCATCCACAAACTTGACCCATACCTGAACGTAGATCCTGGCACAATGAACCCCTATCAGCATGGGGAAGTATTCGTGTTGGATGATGGCTCTGAGACCGATTTGGACTTGGGCCATTATGAACGTTTTATTGATGAATCACTCAGCGCTATTAATACCACTTCATCCGGGCGTATTTATTGGGATGTTTTGGAACGAGAGCGTCGTGGTGATTATCTGGGTGAGACCATTCAGGTAATTCCCCATATTACCGATGAAATTAAACGCCGTATTAAAGCAGTGAACGTGCGCAAAAAGTATGATGTGATCATAACGGAAGTGGGGGGGACAGTTGGAGATATTGAAGGTCAGCCGTTTTATGAGGCCATACGGCAATTCATACTTGAAGTAGGAAAAGATAACTCTCTGGTCATTCATACCACTTTATTACCCTATATAAGTGCAGCTGGGGAAATGAAAACCAAACCCACCCAACATAGTGTTATGAGGTTAAGGGAAATTGGGCTTGAGCCAAACATCCTGGTTTGCCGAACCGAAGCAAACCACCATCTCACTCTAAAACTAAAGAAAAAACTGGGACTATTTTGCAATGTTGAAACAGAACATGTATTTGAATCCCCAGATGTTGATACAATCTATGAAATTCCCCTGGTGTTGGATGAACAGAATTTCGATACTGCCATATTGAAAAGATTGGGACTGAAAATACCCAAACATCAGGAAAATCTTAACATGCTTGAAAGTTCAATAGGTCGGTTTAAAAATCCTAAAAACAGGGTAAATATTGCCCTGTGTGGTAAATACAATGGACTTCATGATGCCTATAAAAGTATAATAGAGGCATTTATTCACTCTGGGATAGAAAATGATACCCAAGTGAATGTGAAATGGGTGGACACCGAAAAACTTAAAGAAACTAAAGATGTAGATGTAGCATGCAAGAATATGGACGGATTACTTATCCCTGGCGGCTTTGGAGATAGGGGAATTGAGGGAAAAATAATGGTGGCAAAATATGCTCGGGAAAATGGAATTCCATTTTTTGGTATTTGTTTAGGGCTCCAATGTGCAATAATTGATTTTGCCCGACATGTATGTGGGTGGAAAAATGCAAATAGCACCGAATTTGTAAAGAAGTGTAAATCTCCGGTTATTGATTTAATGCCGGGGCAGCGGAAAGTTAAAACTAAAGGGGCAACCATGCGCCTGGGGTCTTACCCGTGCAGGATAAAAGGCAAAACTCGGGCGTATAAAGCCTATGGAAAACGGAACATTCATGAACGCCACCGACATCGTTTTGAGGTGAATAACAGATATCGTCATAAAATGGAAAAAATGGGTCTAATTGTAAGTGGTGAAAACCTTGACCTGAATTTAGTGGAAATGATTGAGCTGAAAAATCACCCCTGGTTTGTGGGAGTTCAGTTCCACCCTGAATTAAAAAGCCGGATTGTAAATGTCCACCCCCTTTTCCGTGATTTTATTGCAGCTGCAATTGAAGAAAAGGAAAAAAAGAATTCAGTGATGATTTCTAATAAGAAGCAGGTTGCCTAGTATTGAAAATTTTTATCATATTGATTTTAGCACCTTTGTTTATCACCTGTTCTGGTAAAACCGAATTCGATGAGAGTAGGACCTCAGAAGAATTGATGGAAAATGAAATATGGAATCCAATTATCATTCTCAGTCGAGAGGAGAATAAAATCGTAATTGCAAAGTCAGATAAATTATATAAAAAATCCAATGAAATGGCATTGTTGGTTGGAAATGTTGAAGTTGATTTTTTTAATGAAGATGGAAATCATATGAGCATTCTGTATTCAGATTCAGCCCGGATCAACGAACAGAGTAATAATCTTCATGCCAACGGAAATGTATTTGTGGTCTCAGATAGTGGATATACGCTTACTACCAGTAAAATTCTCTGGGACAATCGGTATCGAATGATTATTGCGGAAGACTCTGTATTGTTTACCACCACTGATGGGGATACACTCTATGGCGTTGGATTTGAATCAGATATGGATCTTGAGCGCTGGAAAATATACAAGCCATTTGGCATTGCACGGGATGGTATATAAAATGACATTATCAAACCCCACAATATTGTCAGGGAATAACCTTTGTAAATCTTATGGAAATAAAGAAATTGTAAAAGGAATATCAATAAATGTCAAAAGGGGTGAAGTTGTAGGGCTGCTGGGACCAAATGGAGCTGGCAAAACCACAACATTCTATATGATAACCGGAATGATTCGCCCCAATAGTGGAGAGGTGAGATTAGATGAGACCAATATAACCAATCTCCCAATGTATAAACGGGCAAGAGAAGGAATTGGTTATTTAGCCCAGGAGCCCTCTGTATTTACTAAACTTTCGGTAGAAGATAATCTCAGACTGGTGCTGGAAATGACCTCCCTAAATAAAGATCAGCAATCTCAACGCTTGGAAAAACTATTGGATGATTTTTCCATTAGTCATATCCGGAAAAGTAAAGCCTACACTTTATCCGGTGGGGAACGAAGGCGGACTGAAATAGCCAGGGCGCTTGTAATGGAGCCCAAATTTATTTTGCTGGATGAACCCTTTTCAGGTATTGACCCCATTGCGGTTGAGGATATTCAACAAATCATTTTTGATTTAAAATCCAGAAATATTGGAGTTCTCATTACTGATCATAATGTGAGGGAAACCCTTACCATCACCGACCGTGCCTATCTTTTATATGAGGGTGATATATTAAAATCAGGGACTGCCCGGGAACTCACTGAGGATGAGGAAACAAAGCGGCTTTACTTAGGCAGCAAATTTAAAATGGATTTTACCGATGCCTAAAATTTCTCAAAACCTTTCACTCAAGCAGCAGTTATCTCCTCAGCAAGTTCTTCAGGCAAGCCTGCTGCAGCTTAACCTGCCGCTTCTGGAACAGCGAATTCTCCAGGAATTGGAAACAAATCCTGCATTGGAAATGATGGATTTGCCTGACGAAGTAGAAAATGAGGAAATATTGGAGGAAAAATTGGAGTCTGAAGAGGAAATTGAATTTGACTGGGAAGAGCTTCTGGGAGTAAACGACGATTTTGAATACCCGAAAACCCAGGTGAAAAAGGATGAAGGGCGTGAAATCCCATTAATCTCTCAAGAAACTATGTCCGAACAGATATTGAAACAGGTTCAGGATTGTAATGTGGATAAGAAAAGCCTTCGTATAGCAGAAGAGGTGTTGGGCAATCTGGATGAACAGGGTTACCTTACAATTGAACCCATGCTCATTTCAGATAGGATACATGTAGAAGAGCAGGAAGTTTTGGATGTTATGCATCTTATCCAGAGATTAGATCCCCCGGGATTGGCTTCTATCAATATACAGGATTGTCTTTTGGCACAGGCTGAGGTTTGGGATGAAAATAATGAAGCTATTATTATTCTTCGGGATTATTTTGATGATTTTGTAAATCACCGCTATGAAAAAATTATGGATGGTATTGGCTGCTCAAAAGATGTTCTGAATGAAGCAATGGAGTTTATTGCTCGGTTAAATCCAAGTCCGCGCGATGACTCTACATTATCAAAACAGAATATAGTTGTTCCTGATTTAACCGTTGAGGATAGAGATGGCAAGTTTCATGTGATTGTTCAGGATGGAACCTTACCAGAAATTAGGGTGAGTAAAGCCTATATCAATATGCTCAGTGATCATAAAGATGAAAAAGATGTACGGAGTTTTGTAAAAAAGAAATTGGAATCGGCAGCCTGGTTTGTAGATGCTGTTGAGCGGCGGAAAATGACAATCCAGCGGGTAATGGAGTCAATCATTAAACGGCAGCGCAATTATTTCCATTCAGAAAAACGAAGTCTGCAGCCCATGATTTTAAAGGATGTAGCCAATGATATTAAAATGGATATTTCCACAGTAAGTCGAGTTACCAATGGAAAATATGTTCAACTTCCCTGGGAAATTAAAGAATTGAAGACCTTTTTCTCAGAGGGAATCAAGACGGATTCAGGGGAGGAAGTGTCCAATACAGAGGTGAAAATCCATCTAAAAGAAATAATAGATACTGAAGATAAACAAAATCCCATTGGAGATGAAGAATTAACTAATAGATTGAATGATGAAGGCTATAAAATTGCCCGCCGTACCATAACTAAATATCGGGAACAGTTGAAGTTTCCAACTGCAAGATTAAGGAGAAAAATTTAATAATATGGAAGCATTGAAAATAAGAAGTACCACCATTCTTGGAGTTCGCGTGGGAAGAAAAATTGCAATAGGCGGAGATGGCCAGGTTACCATGGGAGATATGCAGATGAAGTCCAAGGCTGTTAAAGTGAGGAGTTTCTGTGATGGGAAAGTATTGGCAGGGTTTGCTGGTGCAGTTGCCGATGCAATGACTCTTTTTGAAAAATTTGAGGGAAAGTTGACTGAGGTTAATGGAAATCTTCAAAAAGCTGTGGTAGAAATGGCAAAAGAATGGCGAACGGATAAAATATTGAAAGACCTGGATGCGCTATTAGCTATCATGGATCATAAATCTGCATATCTATTATCTGGTTCGGGAGATGTCATTGAACCTGATGACATGGTAATATCAATTGGCAGTGGTTCCGGGTATGCAGTAGCCTCAGCTCGATCCTACCTTGATGCTGGTGAAAAAGATCCAGCAATAATTGTAAAGAAAGCCTTAAAAATCACAGCGGACCTATGTATTTACACAAACGATAACATCACTATTTTAACAGCATGAAAGAATTGACACCCAGAAAAATTGTAAAGGAGTTGGATAAGTATATTGTTGGCCAGACCCAGGCGAAAAAATCAGTTGCCATCGCCCTCAGGAACAGGTGGCGTCGTCAACAGGTGGAAAAACCCTTACGAGATGAAATAAGCCCCAATAATATTATTCTGATTGGTTCAACAGGTGTGGGAAAGACAGAAATATCCAGACGATTGGCAACTCTGGTGAATGCCCCCTTTGTAAAGGTGGAGGCTTCAAAATTTACAGAAGTTGGATATGTGGGCAGGGACGTAGAATCCATGGTACGGGATTTAGTAGAAGTTTCTGTTAAACAGGTGAAAAATGAGAAAGAGAAGATCGTATTGGACCAGGCCCGTATAAATGCAGATGAAAGGATTTTGGATTGTCTGTTTCCCAAGGGGGATATATCCTCTATGTCAGAAGAAGCCCTGAAACGTCATGATCGAACCCGGACAAAACTCCGAAAAAAATTGAAGGGTGGGGAGTATGAAGGTAGAGTGATCAAAATAAACATTAAAGCATCTCCCATGCCTTTTATGCAGGTTATGGGTCCCATTGGAATGGATGATATGACCAGTAATATCCAGGATATGTTATCCAATGTATTGCCCCGGAAGGATAAAACGCAGCGGTTAAATGTTGAAGATGCCCGGGAAGTGTTTATTAATGAGGAAGCGGAAAAATTGATCGATATGGATGATGTAATTAAATTAGCATTAAATCGTTCAGAGCAAAATGGGATCATATTCCTGGATGAAATAGATAAAATTGCCGGAAGTGATAGTTCTGGAGGACCGGATGTATCCCGGGAAGGAGTTCAGAGAGATATTCTACCAATTATAGAGGGCTGTACAGTAAGTACAAAATATGGTCAGGTTAAAACAGACCATGTGCTATTTATTGCTGCTGGAGCATTTCATGTAAGTAAGCCTTCTGACCTCATCCCTGAGCTGCAGGGAAGGTTTCCCATACGGGTTGAAATGAATAAACTCACTAAGTCAGATTTTGTAAAAATTCTTACTAAACCCAAAAACGCCCTCATTATTCAATATATTGCTCTGTTAAAATCAGAAGGAGTTGAATTAACATTTCATAAGGATGCTATTCAGGAAATTGCCGCCATTGCAACTGAATTGAATGATAAAATGGAAAATATAGGAGCCAGGAGATTGCATACTGTAATGACCAGTCTGCTAGAGGATATCCTCTTCCAACTTCCTGATAAAAAAATTACCCATGTTAAATTAGATAAAGCCATGGTGAACGAAAAACTATCAACTATTTGCGAAGATGAAGATTTAAGACGTTATATATTATAGAAATGCAAATGAAAAGAGATTTTTTACATATTACAGATTTTACAACAGAAGAAATTTGGGAAACCTTAGAACTGGCGAGATGGATAAAAAACAAGTTTTATCAACGGGAGGAGTATCATCCATTTAAGGACCGGTCCCTGGCCATGATATTTGCAAAACCCTCTGCCCGCACTCGGGTATCATTTGAAACCGGATTTTTCCGCCTTGGAGGGCATGCCCTCTTTTTAGGACCCAATGATATTGGAATCGGAAAACGAGAATCTATTGCAGATATTGCCCGGGTGCTCAGTAGATATAATGATATGATAATGGCGCGGCTTTTTAAACATGAACATATTATTGAGCTGGCGGAATATGCAGATGTTCCTATTGTGAATGGACTTACTGATTTTAATCATCCCTGCCAAATTATGGCCGATATTCTTACCATTTTAGAGCATCGCGGTACCTTGGATGATTTAAAAATTACCTACGTGGGGGATGGGAATAATATTGTCCATTCCTGGTTAGCGTTGGCAATGCGGATACCTATGCAGTTTACAATTGCCTGCCCGGAGGGATATGATCCGGATATGGATATGGTGACTACTGCCCAAAAGGAAAATCTATCTGAAATTGAAGTATCCCATGACCCTTTTGATGCTGTTAAAAATGCAGATATTATTTATACGGATGTATGGGCTTCCATGGGGCAGAAAGAAGAAGCGGAAAAAAGACGCCGGGATTTTTCAGATTTTCAGGTGAACGAAAAACTTATTTCTGCTACAGGAAAGCAGACTCTCTTTATGCATTGTTTGCCAGCTGAAAGAGGGATTGAAGTCACGGATGCAGTATGTGATGCGGATTATTCCATTATTTTTGATGAAGCTGAAAACCGGATGTTTGCCCAGAATGCTATTATGGTAAAATTGCTCAAAGAGAGTAATACGTAGCTGAATTTACATATTTATAAGATAAAACCCCTCTACAAGACTTCCTCTGAGTATATAATTAGTATAACCTGAATATTAGGCTAAAAAGCACCAGAACCAAATTATAGGCTGAAATCGCCTGAATTCAGGTAAAACAAGTGGTAAAATTTATTTAGGCTTCCCTAATTTTGTGGCATAGGTCACATAAAATATATATCAATCCGGGTTACTTTTCTCTATGATATACCGGAAAAATGGGTATAATAATTGTGATTAGGAGAAAAATATCCTTGATATATAGGGAAAATAGTTTTATTTTTAACCTGCCCATCAGTATGCTTCTCTTTGTATTTCGAAGGGATATTATAGGGCGCAACAATAATTCTGCAGCAATACCTACCCTGGAGGAGGGACTTCTGCACAAAAATAAACGAGTATTAAACTACTTAACTTAGGAGAAGGAAATGCTTTCATATATTAAATTGGCAACCGCCGCACTTTTAACTTTTGGCACATTGAGTTTTGCACAAGATGTTACATTAAGTATTGATGGAACAAGTCTTAATTATGAATCCACAGCTGATATTGGCGGTTTTCAATTTGATCATGATGGCTGTGCAACTAATGCCAATGGTGGAGATGCTGTTGCGGCTGGCTTTTCAATTACTTGTACAGAATCTATATGTTTAGGATTTTCTTTTTCAGGTAGCTTTATCCCTGCTGGAAGTGGACTCCTTGTTGATCTTGGTGGTGAATGCTCTACTCTAAGTTCGCTGGTTTTCTCTGATCCATCGGGAAATTCATTGGATGCAGAGCTTTCTGATGGTGGTGGCTCTGACGCAGACTACGTGGTTGAAGTTTCCAATTATATGTTTGCACCCGATCATCTGAATATAAATGCGGGTGAAACCGTAGAATGGGTTAATGTAGGCGGACTCCACAATGTGGATGGCTCAACAGATACCCATCCTAATAATCCCGATTCTTTTTATAGTGGTTCAGCTTCAAGCGATAGCTGGACTTATTCCTTTACATTTACAGTAGCTGGTAATTATGATTATGAATGCACTCCTCATGCTCCCAGTATGGCAGGCACAATAACAGTTGGATCTGGAGGCTGCACTGATGATATGGCCTGTAACTATGATGCTGGTGCTGATTTTGATGATGGCAGCTGTCTGAACAATGACTGTGCCGGTGTATGCGGTGGATCTGCAGAAGTGGATGAATGCGGCGTCTGCGGTGGTGGTGGCTCTGATGATTTAGGCTGTGGCTGTTTTGCAGCCGGTCCATCAGGCTGTCGCGGTCGGTGTAATCGGCAAGAAGTTCCGCGAATTTGACCTGTGTCAAAGCAAAGAAGCGTTCGTTGTGCCATAAAGTGTCATCGGCATCAAAACCGATGGTCGTTAGCGGATTGCCCATCTTTGGCGCGCCCTCTTTTCTAATTCTGCTTTAGGGTTATATAGACGCCTATACGACTCACTTGAAACGACTTCTCAGGCAGGAGCAGCAATGCGCCTTGATGATCTTATGATGGCGGGCAAAGACCGGGACGACGACGAAACCGATCTGTTGACCAAGACCAAACCAAAGACCAAGCGGCCGCCTTTGTACAAGGTGATGCTGTTGAACGACGATTTCACCCCGATGGAATTTGTGGGGATCGTGCTTGAACGCTTCTTCGGGCTGAACCATGCCCAAGCCTTCGAGATCATGTTGACCGTGCATAAAAAAGGGCTGGCGGTCGTGGGCGTGTTCAGCCACGGGATCGCGGAAACCAAAGTCGCGCAGGTGATGGATTTCGCCCGGCGTCACCAGCATCCGCTGCAATGCACCATGGAAAAAGAAGAATAACACGTGATTGATGCACGTCTGCAACTGGCGCTTGACGGCGGTGGTCTTGAGTTGCCAGCTGAAGGGACGATTGCCGTCTTTCAGCCCCCCCGTGACAGTGATTTGCCAGGTCTGGACAAAGACCG
>SCKP01000042.1 GCA_004124405.1 Fidelibacterota bacterium
AGAACGCATGCAGGTTTTACATCAATTTCTAACTGGGTCAGAGTTCAAACAGCGAATGGAGGCTATCATACAAACATTTATAGGAATGCAAAATGAATTAGAATCTGAAAAACGATCATTTAAACGCATTTGGAGCAGACGTCAAAAATCAATAGAACGAGTTCTTGATAATACATCAGAATTGTGGGGTGAATTTCAAAGTTTATTAGGGGAGAAATTAGGTACTATTGAAACGCTTGAGCTAGAAAATGAAGTAAACGAAAATTTGCTAAATGAATCAAATAATGAAACTGTATAAAAAATTATTGGGGGGACTGAGATTCTATTCTTACGGCTACTTGAATCTCGCCCTCACCCGTTGGGGTATCTTTTATTACCATGCATTTCATTGAGTTTGGTGAATAATGTTTCTTTTTCTGGGGAGCCGGGAGCATAATCCTTGATTGGCTCATTCACCGGTTTTGGAATGGGGGAGCTAAAAGATGATTAATGATGGATAAAGATATAATTAATTATCGCTGTCAAGACTGCGGCTATGAATTTGAAGAGCAGAGCAATAAAGATCTCAAATGCCCGGAATGCAGCAGTACTTTACTTGATGATCTGGCAATAATGGCCGGGATATATCTTTTAGGTGACTGGCTGGACCTGTGGGGTGATGATGAGGATTAATAAAATGATAAGGGATGGGATTCAAAATCCCACTATGACTTATGATTTGGAATTACAACATATAGGTATTGGGTAAGACAAATGGGTTTTTTTGGTTTGACTCGACCTAAATGTGATAATTGTGGGCATCGATGTGGATATATGTTGCATCAAGGATGGCGACATGCTGATTATCCTGGGTATGTGTTTGGTAAAAAGAAATGTTTAGTTGAATATGTAAGAAAAAATCGTAAAGTTAAACATAAAATAGAACGAACTACCAAAATACCAACTAATTATCCAGCAGCGGGTTCACAAGGCAAATATTCAAATATTTGGCGAAATCAACTATTAACAATATCAGAAATTTTAGGTAGTTCAGAATCTTCAGGAAGCATTACGTTAAATGCCAAGGATTTTGCATTAGTTGGTAATAGAAAAAGTTATTCATTCAATCTTGAATTTGATGATGGGATTGTAAGTAATAACATTAGTGGCTCTGCTGTAGCACGTGATTTAGCAGCAGTATTATCAACGTCAAGTTCAGTAAAGTCTATTTTAAAAACTGGGTATTTTAAATTTCAAATGGATAAGAATTTTACTTTATCGATATCAAAATTAGGAGAAATTTGAATACACCAACGACAGTAAATAAATTATTAGAAAATTATAACTTACCTTTAGCTAATAGAGTTAAATGGAATGAAAGAATACCAACTCAAGATGAGGGAGTTTATATAGTTTCGTTGTCTGATGACCCAGGAAGAAATAATGGTATTCAAAAGAACCCACCCATTTCAAGAGATATTATTGAAAAGTGGATTGCTAAAGTAGATGGATTTGAAATTGATAAAATAAAGACATTTGATCCAGATAAAGTAATTGAACGGCTTTCTCAATTTTGGCTTCCGGATGAAAATATTCTTTACATAGGAAAAGCACCTAAAAGGAGTAGTGGAAAAGGAATTGGGAATCGTGTAAGGGAATATTATAAAACAGATTATGGTGAAAAAAGACCGCACGCTGGGGGTCATTGGCTAAAATCATTAACAATCTTGGATGAATTATTTGTTTACTATACCGCTTGCGAAAACCCTGGAAGAATAGAAGAAGGTATGCTTCGATTTTTCTGTAATAATGTTTCAGAAGCAGCAATAAGTATTTTAAAAGATAAAGTGTTGCCTTTGCCTTTTGCGAACCTGCAATTGAGAAGGGGGCAAGTCAAAAACCATGGATTAGGTAAAATGAAAAAATAAGATTATGTGCAAGATAATAGAAAATGACAATCTTTAAGCCCCGCATTAGCAAGGTTTTTTTTGTTTGCGGGAGTGGTGGTGAGAGATATCGGTCATGGCACTCAAGGAGATTTAGAATTATTACAAGAGGATTTGAGTGATGAAGGATTTAAGGTTATTACATTCAGCTAGTCAATTCAAAACTTTTGAGAATAATCATTGATATAAAATCAAGAATAGTATACATTCAACCAACGTTATGGCCGTGCTTTAACCCAACTTGCAGGCGGCTCAAAAGAAACTGCTAAACCGGGAAGGAAATGACTCCTGCCCCGGAGTCATTTTTGTTTTCGGGTGTTAATTGAAATAACCGTGGAAACATGACAAAATTCCTCTTGATTTATACATACGATTAACAGTACACTAAACAGTACTATTAATAAACTATTGAAGGTCATCTATGAGTAAACTCACAGCCAATGAATTAAAAACAAGGGGAGTATCCGTCTTGGATGAAGCGCTTCATGGGGATGATGAAGCAACCATTTCCGTAAGGGGCAAGGATAAATATGTCGTTATGGATCTGGAGCGCTATAACTATTTACGCGTGTGCGAACTGGAAGCGGCCTACCGGGAAACCATGGCTGATATAGAAAGCGGACATTATATAAAAGAGAGTGTTGCAGATCATATAAAGCGCCTGGATGAAGACATATAAAATTTGGTATTCCGCTGCGTACATAAAGCGGGCCAAACGATTTAATAAACGACATCCGGAATTAAGAAAGCAGTATGAAAAAACACTGCAAATTTTGGAAGTGAACCCGGCACATCCGTCCCTGCGGCTCCATCGCTTGAAGGGAAAACTGGAAAATCTTCATTCCGTCTCCATCAATCGCCAATACCGGATTTCACTCTATTTTATTATCAGGGATGATGTGATTATTCCAGTGGATGTGGGCAGTCATGATGAGGTGTATTGATGCAGTGAAATAACACCACGCTTTCCGGTGAATACCCGCCTATGCTTTCTCCTGCGTTCCGTCTGCGTTGGGCTCGCGTCAGACAAAGTATGTCGTTCAATTAAAATAATACTGTCATATTGATTGTAATTTTGCGTTTTCTTCACTAGTTTGATTAAATATTGAAACAACCAAAAGGAGACACGAATGTGTATAATACGAATACTAGTTACTATTGGAATTGTCGTTTCTTTTTCAACCCAGGCAACGGCACAAACCACCGCCCCAACCAGAGCCGCCGTTGATGAGCGTGTATGGGTGGTCTTAAACCACATCAAGTATGATAAAAAAGAGCAGTTTGATGACGTTTTGTCCAATGAGGTCATGACAGCAGTAAAGGAATATCGCGATCCGGACGATGAAAAGCATGCCCTGAATCTGCAAGCCTTTAAAGAATTTAGAGTGCTCCGCCCCACAGCAATGAATGAAGATTCTACATGGACATTTATTTTTATTGCTGATCCCTACATTGAAGGGGCGAATTATTATATCGACAGACCATTGAGGCAAAAGTATGGTGAAGACGGCGCTGAAGAGGTCTTTGGTAGATGGAGCGAATGTTTTAACAGCGGACAGCTGATTTATATGGTCAACCAGACCGATTTATAACGAAGCATAGGTAATGCCAATATGCTCACCGCGGGATTCCAGCAATAGATCCAAATGCCGTTGGCGCATGGCAATGCGATCGTGAGTGCTTGAGTTCTGGTTGGATTATTTATAATTAATCCAGGTTCGGCGCGGTTTTTTGTTTATCAAAATTTTAAAAATATTAGATAAAAATAATTAGTCACTTGCCGCACCATTCAAAACCCCGTTTTGCACGGGGTATTTGTTTGTAGATTAAAATATGAAAAATTGGTTTAAAAATAATTCAGAATCATTGAACTGGAAATTGATCGGCTGGCTGGGTGCCGGCCTGGTTATTTTTGGATATTACCTCAATGCTAATGAATATATATTATCCTGGCTTGTCTGGATGGCAGGAAACACTATGGTAGGCATCTATTCCATATATAAAAAAGCCTACGCTATTGCAGCAATGTCATTTATTATTACGATCATGAATATTTATGGTTACATACGCTGGCTTTCATGAAACCGATCGTTTCTGAAAAAGACTTCCCCACAGCAGCTAAGTTTGTTTATCTCAATGCAGCCAATGTGGCGCTCATGTATCGCGGCGCGGAGCAGGTTATTAAAGAATGGGTTTCAGACGTGGCCCAATATGGCAGCAATAATTTTGATGAACATGCCGAAGAAAATGTCTTCAAAGACCTGCACCGGGCAGCTGCGCACTTGATCAACGCTGCAGCGGATGATATTGCTGCCGGATCAAGCGCCACAGAACTGCTTTGTTCACTGGCCTGGGCCGTGTCGCCAGGAAAGGACCAAAATGTTGTCAGCACTGAAATAGTTTTCCCCAGTACGGTGTATCCCTGGCAGCGAGTGGCCAACTCTACGGGGTGTGAGATCAGGCTGGCCAAAGAAAAAAATAATTTCATGCACACCGATGATATCATTGCCTTGATTGATCAGCATACAGCGGTTGTCTGTATTTCACACGTAGAATACGGTAATGGCCAAACCTTTGATCTACAGCTGTTAGCTGAGGCGGCTCATGAGCATGATGCACTCTTGGTTGTGGATGCGACTCAATCTGCGGGAGCCATACCTATTGACGTCCAGGCAAGTCCGGTGGATGCCTTAATCAGCGGGGCCTATAAATGGCTGTGTGGACCATTTGGCGCAGCATTCATGTATGTTGCGCCCCATCTTTCGGAAAAACTGGAACCAGGCCTGGTTGGCTTTCGCAGTCATAAGAATATGTGGGATCTGGATGCCAGCCGGATCGACTATCCGCAAGGGACCCAAAAGTTTGAATTCAGTACCATGGCCTTCGGCTGTGCTGTAGGACTGACCAGAGCGATCGATTTTCTTAATGAGGTTGGGGTTGAGAACATTTTTCAATACAATCGCCAGTTGGCGGATAGATTGATCACGGGTCTGCGTTCTCGTGATGCGGTGATCACATCACCTTTGGATGATCAGGACCGGTCATCCATTATAACCGCCTATTTTGAAAACATTGACTCAAAGGAAATTATTAAAGGCCTCAAGGCCGCCCAGGTTTTTGTTTCCAGCCGGGCCGGTGCAATACGATTTTCGCCCCATCTTTATAATACCGCTGAAGATACGGACAGCGCCCTGGCGGAGATCGATAACTGTATTGCGCAACTATGAAAAACATCCACCTAAAGGAATAGGATTTAAACAAAATTATCACAAAGCAATGTATTTTTTATACATGAGTGGTGAGAAGATTCGAGCATGATTAAATATTTTTTTACCAATAACTCTGATTGCGCAAACTGCAACTGCGCCCTCGCCTGGCGGGATGGCGAAACGCGGTATACGGTGCCAAAAATACGCACTTGATTTTTATTCATTTACAGGGTAAATCATCTATAGGATTTAATATGCCCAGACTGTTCTGCTCCAAATGTTCAAGCGTTAAAGACGTAATCCCTATCGCATACGGCTTACCCGGTGTAGAAATGATGGAAGAGGGACGGTCCGGAAAAATCCGCCTTGTGCGGGGTTTTTTGTTTTCCCATATTTATCCTTACACTCCAGCGTGAGTATTAGTTATGCAACAATAAGGCTTTACTCCCCATTTTTTTCTCCTAACTAGTAATCATATTAACCCAACTTACTTTGACGATGTCCATTAGAAAAATATTTACCTCTATTAGATTTTCAAGACTAAACCTGGTCTTTTTCGGGATACTCTTTTTTTATTGTTGTCAAAAAACAGAAGAGGCATCAGTGAGAATAATTGGCGAAGATTCAGCAGTTTTGTTACCCATGCACTTACTAAAAGTAAAAGGACGAAGGGATGGATACTATGCCTATATTCATGCAAAGTTTGTTTCTGATAATCATTTTATCTCAAGTGAAGAACTAATTGTACCTGACAGTATCATCATGGAGATTTCCATTAAAATTGGAGTACCGTCTCAGCTTTCTTCTGGCAATTACCGATTGCACAAAAATAGACAATTGTTTAAAGGATCTGTGAGCTCATCTTATATATACTTTACAGGTGGCCAAGGTGGACTGCCAGGTTTTGGAGGTGTCTTTCTCTTTAAAACATCAGGCGGAGCTTCATACAAAATCAATCTGCCTCCAGCAGAGTTAAAAAGAAGGTGATATGAAAAGATGCGAATAGAATGGATTGGTTGTCAAATGTATGCAAAGGTTTGCACTAAGTTGACTTGAGATGCAATAAGAATGATACCTGCAGAAGAATTTGAAACTATTTATGATTATAAAATTGATTAAGGAGAAATAAAATGACCTACATTATAGCAGAACCTTGTGTTGGAATTTGTGATACTGCTTGTGTAGAAGTTTGTCCAGTGGATTGTATTCATTTTACAAAGGGTAAAGATATTGGCGTGGAAGCCAAAGCAGAAGGATTTGACCCAGAGGGAAAACAACTATACATAGACCCGGAGGAATGTATAGATTGTGGAGCCTGTGAACCAGAATGTCCAGTTGAGGCAATTTTTGAAGAAACAGAAGTACCAGAAGAATGGGATAATTATATTAAAATTAACTATGAATTTTTTGGACAAGAGGCCCCGTAATGAAAACATTAAATGTATATGACAAAGACCCGAATGAAATAAGTTCTTTGGTTGAACAGTTTATTGATACTGGTGAAAGACCAATTCAGATAATTACTGATAATGCATTTTACTCTAAGCGAAAGAAAGTTGTTGGCGAGATTTTAAATAGAAAAAGAAAAGAGGAAGGAATAAAATTTTATTGTCTGTTTAATACACCATATATTACTTGGAGGATTTCTGACTAAGTTTAAACCAGGACAAATTATGTGTCACAAATTGTTTCATTATAGAGGTGTAATACTAAAAGTTGATGAAACTTTCAAATCGACAAATGAATGGTATGATCTTATGGCAAAATCAAAACCTCCCAAAGATAAGCCATGGTATCATATTATAGTAGACAATAAATCTCATATGACATATGTTGCCGAAAGAAATTTACAGCCGGATCATTCAAGTAAAAATATTACACATCCTTTAATGACAATTTATTTTACAGAAATTATAGATGGTATTTATCAAAGGAATCTGAATTGGGAAGGAGATGTCCCAGTGCCGGTAGGAAATATTGGGTCTGCATAATATATTTAAAATAATTGTGAATATTTCGGACAAGCATCCTCAGCGGAAAGTATAACATTAGCTGGATTAGAAATATCAGAAAATTGGTGTTCTGATATATTATGGGTCTGAGTCTGGTGTTGATGGGGCTGATGTTTTATTAAAGGATGGAGCTGCTATTCAAGTTGGATAATTTGATATTAAAACTATCCATACTCCTGGTCATACTGCAGGTTGTGTATGTTATTAGACATGCGGAATGTTATTTACTGGGGATACTTTGTTTATAGGTGGGGCTGGCAGAACTGATTTCCAAGGGGGATCTGCTGGTCTATTGTATGACAATGTAGTAAAGAAATTGTTCTGCTATCCGGATAATACAATTGTATATCCGGCCCATGATTATTCCGGGAAGTCACTATCGGCAATTGGTGAGGAAAAGAAGTGGTATCCAAATGTTGGAGTAAAAATTACTAAAAGTGAATTTATTGAAAATGAAAGAAATAAAAGCAGGCCATACCCTAAAAAAATTGATACCGCAGTACCCGCCAACATGAAGTGTGGACAAACTTCGACATTCTAGGCAAAAATTTATATGAATCATTTATTAAATTGTATGTAATAAAAGGTTCACTTTATTATGAATAATGAAATGCAAAGCTATAAGTGTATTGATGTAAATGAGGCGAAAGAATTAATAAAAAACAATAAGGTCACTATTGCCGATATTAGGGATACTGGTTCTTATCAAGAAGGAAATATACCGGACTCGATCAATCTGACCGATCAAAATATTAAAGAATTTATAGAGACTGCGGATCGCAGCGCACCTTTACTAGTTTATTGTTATCATGGTAATAGCAGTCTGGGCGCAGCACAACATTTTGCCAATAATGGTTTTACGTCAGTTTTCAGCCTTGATGGCGGTTATGTTGGATATACTCAGCATGATTCAAGATAGAAAAAATACAGTTTATAATGTATGATCACGAAGAACGTTCACAACGGGTCAATGATGGAAAGTATGATTTAATATGAAAGGTCAATCAATGCGGCTTGCGCACACAATGATTCGTGTTAGAGATCTTGATGCGTCTCTTGAATTCTACTGTGATTTTTTAGGGTTACAAGAAATTCGTCGCAAAGATCTTGGTGATGAGGCTACTTTAGTATTTTTGACTGACGATAGTCAAAATTATCACATTGAACTGACATTTAATAAAGATGGGCGTGATTATACAATTGGTAATCAGTTTGGGCACCTCGCATTCCATGTGGATGATTTAGATACGGTCATTTCTGATGTTAAAAATCGTGGTTGGTGGTTTCGGCAATCAAAACCAACATCTTCATCTCAATATATTTTTATCCATGATCCAGATGGTTATGATGTAGAAATACTTCAAGCTCCATCCACTTAAAATTATTTGCCTTAAAATATTTAGTGCCCCCGCAAAGTAGCAAGGTGTTTTAATGCGGGATAGATAGTATATTTGAGCATGAAAAGATATTTCTATTTAATTTTTTTTCCAATCGCACTGATTGCGCAAACTGCAACCGCACCGTCTTCTGGAGATGGATCTTCGGGCGATCCCTATCAAATAGCCACCTTGAACAATCTCTACTGGATCACACAGAATTCAGGTGAATGGGACGCATACTATATCCAAACCGGCAATATCGATGCTTCTTCCTCAAGCAGTTGGGACAGTAATGCCGGCTTTACACCCATTGGCAACTCCAGCACCAGGTTCACTGGTTCGTATGACGGTGACGGGTATACCATTGACAGTTTATTTATCAATCGCTCGACAAGTAGTATTGGTATGTTTGGGCACATCGGTGTCGACGCCAACAGCGCTACCACCATCCAGAACCTGGGCTTGACAAATGTGAGTATTACGGGTCTAGGCAATGTTGGCGCCCTGGTGGGAAATAAACAAGATGGAAATCTCACAGTGAATAATTGCTACATTAGCGGCGGTGTGACAGGAACGAACAATGTCGGCGGTCTGGTTGGATATATAAATATGGAGTCCGCCGTGAGTAATTGCTACAGCACCGGCAGTGTGACGGGAAGTAGCAATATAGTCGGCGGCCTGGCGGGATATTTGAGAAATCAGTCCAATGTAGTTAATTCCTACAGCACCGGCAGTGTGAATGGTAATAATTTTGTCGGCGGCCTGGTCGGATTTTTAAACAACTCCTCCGTGAGCAATTCCTTCTGGGATACACAGACATCAGGCACAAGCACAGGAATTGGAGCGGGAAACTCAACCGGTGCAACAGGAAAAACCACAGCGGAGATGCAAACCGCAAGCACATTTACCAATGCAGGCTGGGATTTTGAAGAAGACGGAAACGGCAACGACAATGGAACCAGCGGTGGCGCTAGCGGAAACGGCACTGACAATTACTGGGATATGATTCAGGATGGGAATAACTATCCTGTTTTAAGCTGGCAGGATGGTGCTACTATATTAGTAACAGATTTAACCGCTCCCATCATGACCATCACCGCTGCGGAAGGTGCGGACGGATTCGCATCCGGTGATACCACGCTTACGCTTACCTTCTCCTCCGGTGAGGCGACCTCTGATTTTGGAGTAGAAGATATCACGGTAACCAATGGCTCCTTGAGTGATTTTGGGGCAACATCCAGTACAGTATACTCCGCTATATTCACCCCTACTGCACAAGGACCAGCAACCATTGATGTAGCAGCGAGCACATTCACCGATGCTGCCGGCAATAATAACGCTGCCGCCACCCAGTTCAACTGGACTCACGACGCTGTACCCATTATTTCCTCTGTATCACTGGCTTCAGACAACAGCACCATTGCGGTGACTTTCAGCGAAGCAGTTTATAATACAGACAGTGGCAGCGGTTCTTTAGAAGCCATTGATTTTACCTTATCCGTCTCTGGCGGTACAGATACTGTAATAACCAGTTCCACTCCCATCAGTATCTCTGCCAGCGGTAATACGTATACATTAGGTATTGGTCTGACTGGTTGGTCGGATGGCGGTGAAATCTTGACCGTTAATCCTGTTGATAACGGAATCTATGATGCGGTGGGCTATGAAGCATCTACCTCACAGAGTAATAATACCGCCATCATTACGGATATGAATGAATGTTTAACGGATAATGGCGGCTGTGGTAATCCCATATATTTTGATTGTATAAATAATCCTGGTGCTCCTCCAACCTGCTATGATATAGTTGCAAGTGGTGGCGATCTCATTGTAGATCAAAACTCAATCAATCAATATGAGCAAGACAACTATGTATTGTTTGATGCTTTTGATTTTCATGGAAGTTATCAAGGGAATATAGGTAATGCATATCCAGACCCTTCAGATAGAATTTATTTACCCGATAGTTTCCCTATTCTTGGAAATCAATTTACTATTGAAGCTTGGGTATTTTCAGACGGACAAGATAATAACAGTTTAAACAACAGAACAATTATTGGAAATGATGTAAATCCATCAGGTAATGATCCAAACAGACCCCCAACGATTACGTTCCAGTTTCAGGATCAAATTAGATACGGATTTGGAACAGGTTCTAGCGGTATAAGATTTGATGTTAGTAATGTAAGAACTGATAATGAATGGGTTCATGTAGCTTTTACATTTGATAGTGATACCTGCAAATTATATGTTAATGGAGAATTAGTTCATAGTTCAGGTAATGCAGCTGGAATGACGCCAAGTCAAGTTCCAATCTCACTTATTGGACGGAAATTTCTGGGAAAAATTGATGAAGTCAGAATGTGGGATATAGCTAGAACCCAAACAGAGATACAAGCAGTGATGAATGATACTTTGAGTGGTGATGAGGCTGGTTTAGTTGCCTATTATCCCATGGATACAAATGAAAATTGGGAACTTATTGACCATAGCCCCAACGAAAATCATGCAACCATAACTGACGCTGAAATTTTGCAAAAATACTATTCTAATAATTGTCCAGCTCCTGATGGTAGCTATGATTGTCCATATCCGACTATCAGGGGAGCATTAGAGGATGTGGAAGCTGGTTATAATATTACTATAAAAGAAGGAAGATATTCTGAAGTGTTATTCAGGCAATTGCTAAATGCATCATATGAAACTGAAGGACCTAAAATAACAATTGAAGGAGAAAATGATAATGTGATTCTTGACGGCACAATTGCTATTAATGCTAACTGGGAATTTTCGAATGGTATTTATACAGCAGAATTAGATATGCATGATATTTTTAAAAGAGCGGGAGCCAAGGTAGAAGATATATATGGCCTTTGGGTGGACGATAGGTACATGATTCCTGCAATGCCGGTAAACTTTACAAATCCTACAGATCCAACAACTGGGAATCAAAATAATCCTGAAGAAGGTACTGTTTGGGATGTATGGTTAACTGCTCCATATGAATACTATGATATGGTTCAAGATGCGTATGAAGTAGGCGACATAGATAATTTAGATGGACTGGAAGAATGGTCATTTGATAAAGAGAATAATACCTTACATCTAATTGCAGGAGAAAATATTCCTGATTCAACAAATGTCAGAATAAGAATTCGATCAAATATTTTAAAGTTTGTTTCTTCAGATAATTTTGAGTTTAAAAATCTACATTTTTTCGCAGGAGCCTTCAATTTTCATAATAGTAGTTTTATTCTCATAGAAGATTCAAAATTTTCACATAGCTGGGAAGCAGGAATGAGCTATCTGATACCTGGAATGGATCCTGGCTGGGATAGAGGAAATTATTTTAAAGGTGGAACAAATAACACTATCAGGAATTCTATTTTTCAATATATAAATGATGCATTTGCGCTTGGTTTCAGGGCCTCAATGAATCCATTAGCAGAGAATGTTTTATTCCAATACAACGATTGGTTTAAAAATACAGTATGGGCTCCAGGTGTGAATGATAATTTCAGAGGAGGGAATAAATGGTATAGTCCAGGTAGTTATTTTGGCCCCAGTATATGGAGATACATAACAATGAACCATGTTCATACAGGTGGTATTCAACCTGGACTTCGTTCTTTAACAGAATATGTTAGAATCCAAAATCAATATATATTTATTGATGGAGGTGGTATTCAAAGGACTGTGGGACCTACTGTAGAATCTACCACCCGTTATTGCTGGCTTTTAAATACTAACCGAAATGGTATGCGATTTGACAGTAATTGTGCAGGTACCGATGGTGATGTACATCATGTTGTTTCTGCGGGTAATAGTAGAGGTTTCAAGTTAAAGGGAGACAGACATGAGGCTTATCATCTTTTAGCATTTGATAATAATGCGAAAGATATTAGTCTTCCTAAGAATAAATATTGTGGTGGTACAGGTGAATGGAATATGATGGGAAATTTAAATTCTCAAATCCATAATGCAATTGCTCAAAGGGTTTTGGGGTGCAATTCTCCAGATTGTGGTGATCCAGATATAACAGGGGGAGATTGGCAAGCAATTGCTGATTATATTAGCCCTGAATTTTTACTAAATGAATCTGGTATTTGGTATGGCAGGTCATTAAATATTAATCATGCAACTCCCTTTGCATATCCACATTTAGAATTACAAGATCCATGGAGTGAAAATCGAACTAGACCCATTGAATCACTTGAATCTCAATTTGGCGAAAATCCATTTGAGAATAGTATTCAAAATTATGATTTTCGCCCCAGAAAAGGTTCTGTTCTAATCGATGGCGGAGTGGTAGTTCCCGGTATTAATGATGGACAGGATATGGATTTTAATCATCCGCCTTTATACGCTGGCCAAAATAGAGCCTTTGTTGGCGATGCGCCAGATATAGGTGCATATGAGTATGGAGATTCAGTTTATTGGATCCCAGGATATAGATATAGTTATCCTAGCGTTCCCATCCCCAGTGATGGAGCCGTAGGCGTATCAATGGAATATGGTTTAGCTTTCAATTACCCATGGAAAACTGATTATTCAGGCACGGCAGCGACTGTAACGGTCAGCGGTCCCGGTATCAACCGAACTGAATCATTTCAATATCCCAATAATGTGCTTTTTGAAACGTTTCTGCCCGGTGAAACTTATAATTGGTCTGTGATTGTGGATGGTGTCAGTAGTGATATCTGGACTTTTACTACATCGGATAAAGAATATCCTTTAAATGATCGATCGTTAGATACGACGATTGTTGACAGTATGCTCATTCCATACCAGATAAAGAACTTGCAAGTATCAAATAACAATCTTGCATTTTTAAAATTTGATGTACCCTCATCGATCAATAACTCATGTATCATTCATTTAAATTTAGTTCCAGAGGAAGTCGAGACACTTGCAGGTGGCATTGTTGTTTACAAATACAATTACACAGGCTGGGGTGAAAAACTGGATGAGAATAATATTGGACTTGTTGATCATAGTTTACTGACACCAATCGATACGCTCTATACGATAGAAGCTGGCGTTCCAATAGCTGTGAATATATCGGGTATCATGAGTTCAAATGGAGTGCACTCATTTGCACTGGGAGTTTTGGATTCTGTAGATCATGTAACATTCTATAGTAAAGAAAAACTGATTACGGATGGACAAATAATAGGATATGATGAAGAAGGCTACCTAGGTGATCAAGGAGGTGGAAGTGGCTATGCTCCTCAAACAAGTGTCTGGCCCAGCCTTACCTTCCAACCGGTAGATGCACCTGTACTGGCAACAATTGAAGATCAAACAACGAATGAGGATACGGCCACGGCTGTCATCTTATCGGCTACAGATATTAATGGAGACAGTTTTACATTTACAGCCTCTTCAGCGGACACAAATGTAACGGCGAGTGTGAGCAATGATACACTGACATTGACGCCGGCACCAAACTGGAATGGTCAAGCAGCGATTACGGTGATTGTTACTGATAACGGACTGGGTACTCTTTCAGACACAATATCGTTTACATTTACAGTGAATGCCATTAATGATGCTCCGGTACTTACAGCAGCATTGCCGGATGTTACCATAGATGAAGATGACTTTGGCGCGGTCATTATACCTGCCCTGGAGGTCTATTTTAACGATATAGATGAAGATGATATACTTTCCTACACTGGGAGTGCTTTGGGTGAGGGACTTGATTCCTTGTCATTCAGCACGGATGACAACTTTAGCGCCATGGGTCGCATGTCCAATTATCATGGAGCCAGGATCATGACTATAAAGAGATCGGCGATCAAGAAGCATCCTGCTAGAAAGGGTTTTTCACCATTGCAGAATAATAGGGATAAATCAGTTCAGCAGGACATAATGTCTTTCAATGAAGATAGTGGTATAATTGATACCCGCAAGAAGCGTTCCGCCAGCAAGGGTGTCCTACAACAGACGGATAAAGATTTATTTGATAAGCAGTTTGTCAATATTGACAGTGACATCATAGATACTCGCAAGAACCGTTCATTATCCAGGACAGATTCCACGGCCCTGATTGTCTATCCCACGGAAAACTTTGTAGGTGACATTGTTATTGTGATTGTAGGAAGTGACACAACTGGTGAGTCAGTAGCGGATACGTTAACGCTCACTATTGAGAATATCAATGATGCTCCGGTATTGGCAGTCATTGGCGCTCAAACAACCAATGAGGACACGGCCACGTCTGTCATCCTATCAGCGACAGATATAGATGGAGACAGTCTAATATTTACAGCATCTTCAGCGGATACAAATGTTATAACTACTGTGAGTATTTACACTCTGACATTGACACCGGCACCAAACTGGAATGGTCAAGCAGCGAT
>SCKP01000043.1 GCA_004124405.1 Fidelibacterota bacterium
ATTCAGGCGGTGAATATTATTTTAGGTGCCAACCCAAACCCCACTGATTACGAACTCTGGGCAGCTGATATGAACCAGGATGGCAATATTGATATTCTGGATATCGTGCTCATAGTGAATACGATATTGGGGTAACGTATTGGATTGGCACAATGTTTATCCGCCTATGGTGGGCATTGTGCCCCTACAAATTGTCCCTCATTTAAAAACCTCTTACCAAATTCCCCTTAGAACATTGTAAATTTCTCAGTTATCCCATACCAAAGTCAATTATAAATGAATGGAAAGGAATATCAAATGATTAAAACCCTGTACACCGCAGCCAATGCCCCGGAGGCCCATTTAATCAAGGGGTTGCTCGAGCAATCAGGTATTGAAGTTTCCTTATCTGGGGAAAGCCTTACCATAGGAATAGGGGGCCTACCCATCGACGCTGCCCAAGTTGAAGTTCGTGTCAATGAAAATCAATTTGAAGAAGCTGTGAAAATAATTAAAGAGTACGAAGATAAAATGCTGGGGGATGATGAAGAGAATGCCCAGTGGGAGTGTAAAAATTGCAGTAAGATGAATCCAGCCTCTTTTGGTATCTGCTGGAATTGTCAGAATGAAAAGTGATTAGGGTTATTGTGTAGTGGCACAATGGATTGTGCCACTACAATTTAATCAAATTCAATTTTAATTCACCATCAACACCGGGCAGTTGGCACGTTGTGCAGTGTGGATGGGTTTACTGCCAAATATAAATTTTAGGATTTCATTCCCTTTAGCTTTACCCATAATAATGATATGATCCTCACCTGCTTCATCCACAAACACATCCACTGGATTTCCACTAAGTAATTTAGACTCAAAGGGGATTTTCCCCCGCTTCAAATAGCGCTCGGCCCAAGTGTGGGCGTTCCGGTAGCCCTTGCCAAAAAAGGAAGTCTTGCTCACAGTTACTGAAATGACATCCGCATCAAACTGTTTTGAGATTCGTGTACTTAAAATAACTGCCCGCTTGGTTGCCCGTGAATCATCAACGCAGAGCAGTATTTTATAATCCCAACTGGGCTTGAAATTTTTCACAAAGAAAATACTGGTATCCAGAAATTGAGCCATTTTGTGAGTCATACGTTTTCGTCTGGGAAAACCCATAATGGCAATGTCAAATTCCCCGTGTTTGACTTCATTATTCAGCTCTGACAATAGGTCCCCCTCCCGAAGCACCAGACGGATTTGATAGTTGGTTGTTTTAGGAAGCACCATTCGAATCCGCCCCTTTTCTTCTACCAGATTTTCAATATTAAACTCGGAGTCCGGAGCAAAGCCCTTTTCTTTGAGAATGTTAAATGCCCATTCCAAAACTTCTAAACCGGGATGATGAATATTCCATTCAGAAAGAGTTTGGCGAGCAAGATTTACATCTCCTTCAATGAGCGCCCTGGACTGTTTGCCAATATAACAAATGGTTAAGTCCGCAGAAAATCCCTCTGCAATTTTACAGCCAATCTCCAGAATATTCTTAGATTCATCTGTGGTATTTTTTAGTGCGATGAGAAATTTCATAATAATTATTTCCTATTTAAAATTTGTAAAGCCAATGATAAGCGGCCAATAAAATTTGTAAAGCAATAACAGGGTAATGGTTGACATTATAGCCATGCGCCAGCCTGCTTTTAGAAAATCAGTCATTTTTACTAAACCCGAAGAATAAATGATCATACAGGCAGGAGCTGCGATAGCTGAAAAATAACCAAATGCCGATGAGATAGCTGTGGTCATACCCATATAAGCAGGATCACCCCCCATACTCAAGGTAATGGGTCCCAACACCGCCACAGTCCCGCTGGAGCTCATGATATTTGACAAAAGCATAGTGAGAAAAATATTCAGTATATAGGGAATCATAGTAAATTGATCAATTAATGGGGAAAATAGGCTCATGAGTGAATTTCCAATCCATAGAGCAGTACCGGTGTTTTTCATCTGCACACCCAGAGAAATAGTGCCGGCAAAAAGGAGAATTACCCCCCAGTTAGTATTTTGGCTCACCTGCTTCCATTCTACCAATCCCGTTGCCATGTATAAAAATGCACCGCCAATAGCGATTATTCCTAAGCCATACTGCTCATTGAGGAAAATCCAGCAGAGAAACACAATAACGAAAATCAGGATAGTCAAAAATTCGTTGCCGGTGATTTTCCCTTTATGCGCTACCTGAATTTTAAGGCGGCGGATAGCCGTATCCATTCGGTTGAATTCGGGTTTGAAAGCCATTTGGAGAAGAAAGGTTGTGCTGAGCATTCCAATTATCACCATGGGATAGGCCATAATAATCCATTGAAAATAGGTAAGTGTCAGCCCACTATCGGTAATTGCGCGCCAGTATTCCAGCATGATGGCATTTCGCGCTCCCCCTGATGGTGTGCCAATACTACCCACCGTTGATCCATAGGCAATACTGAACAGAATCAGCGCGGTCAAATTGGGAATAGGTTTGTTTTTCCCACAGTTTCGCACCAGTGAAAGTCCCACCGGCAGCATCATTGCCACCACCGTATGTTCTCCAATAAAGGATGAGAGCAATGCCGAAACACAGGTGAATCCCAACACGATATTTTTTACTTTATTTCCGGTGAGGCGGATTATTCCCAATGCTAATCGCGTATCCAGCCCTTGATGAACAATTGCCACAGCCATCATGAGCGAACCCATAATAAAAAATACAGAATCATTCATATAGGAATTTGCAACTTCTACTGGAGGAGCAATATGAAATACCACCTCCAAAACTGCGATGAGCAAGGCAACAGCCGGCAGTGGAACGGGCTCGGTAATGATAAGGGAAATGACAATGATACACAGAATTAATGTTCGGTATCCCGCAATGGAGATTCCATCAGGGTATGGCAATTGGTACATAACCACACCAAGGAGAGCAATGATTATAAGCCAGCGTTTCTGTTGAGCCCAAAAAAGTAAATTACGGATTAGGTCATTGGGTAATCTCATTTGGACAAGGAATAATTGTAATTTAAAATATAAATTAACAGGAAATTAAGATTTACATAATTATTTATTTTATAGTTAATAATGAGACTTTTTGTATTAAGGATAACCAATTTAGGAGAAATAAATTATCTAAATGCTGATATCCCTGTGATATCCTGCCCTAAAATCAGGGTATGCATGTCGAATGTGCCTTCATAGGTGTAGACAGATTCCATATTCATGAGATGCCGCATGATGGGGTATTCACCGGAGATTCCATTGGCGCCATGGAGTTCCCGGGCAAGTTTTGCGCATTCCCGAGCCACCCAGGTATTGTTGCGTTTCAGCATGGAAATCTGCTGAGTTGTGACGGTGCCGGCATCTTTGTTTTTTCCTACATGATAAGCCAGAAGCTGACCTTTGGTAATTTCGGTGAGCATCCACACCAGTTTTTCCTGAACCAGTTGAAAGGAGCCAATAGGTTTTTGGAATTGAATGCGTTCTTTGGCATATTTAAGGGAAGCTTCATAAACTGCCATTGCACATCCAATTGCACCCCAGCCAATTCCATAGCGCGCCTGACTCAAACAGCTGAGAGGTCCTTTTAATCCTTCTACGCCGGGGAGCAAGTTTTCTTCCGGTACAAATACATCCTGTAAAATCAGTTCCGAAGTAACGGATGCCCTTAGGGACCATTTATGTTTCATCTCCGGAGTAGAAAACCCTTTCATTCCTTTCTCAACCAGAAAGCCCCGCACCACCTCGTCTTCTGTTTTTGCCCAGACAACAGAAATATCCGCATTGCTTCCATTGGTGATCCACATTTTATTGCCATTGATTAAAAAGCCCCCATCCACTTTTTTTGCCAATGTTTTCATGCTTCCGGGGTCTGAACCACTATCTGGTTCCGTCAAACCGAAACTACCGATTGCATCTCCTTTTGCTAAAAGTGGAAGCCATTTCCCCCTTTGTACGTCACTGCCAAAGGCATGAATGGGATACATGACCAGGGAACTCTGCACGGAAATAAAGGAGCGGATAGCGGAATCTCCCCGTTCGATTTCCTGACATACCAATCCATAAATGATATTGTTCATACCACCACCGCCATCTTCCTTTGGAAGGTTTATTCCAAAGAATCCCATGTTTGCAATCTTGTGTGTGAGACTATCAGGAAAGGTTCCATTTTCAAAATATTCGTCAATAATGGGAATTATTTCCTTATCCACAAATTTCCGTGTGGATTGTTGAACCATGATTTCATTTTCTGATAAATGGCTGGATAAATCTAAATAGTCAAGTCCGGCAAGTTTCATTAAAATTAATTATTAATTGGGGAGTAATTTAACAGGCAGTAAGAGTTAGATAAAATTGAAACTCAAGAATTATTTATTACATGAGCAAAAAACATATTCCTGTTCAAACTATTTTAGATAATGATGCCGTTGAAAAAATTATAGCCTGGGCGGATAAAAACCCAATAATTTCAGATTTGGTAGAATTTCTTTCATTTGAATTTCAAATTGATATTACATCCGATTTGGATATTGTAAAGGGGTATGAACGGGACAGCTCCAACATCAACGGGAATGCAGAAGTTCTCTGCCGTCCGGTAAATGAGCTGGAATGTGCATTAGTTCTACGCTGCTGCCAGATGGCTAAAATTCCTTTGACAATTTCGGCTGGTCGAACCAATCTAACGGGTAGCGCCACACCGGAAGGTGGTTTAATTCTCTCAATTGAAAAAATGACCCAGCCAAGAGTGACGGTTGATATTGAATCAAAAATACTCACCACTCCAGTAGGAATTTATCTGGAAGACATGCGGAAAGAAGCATTGACCCAATCGAATAATAAATTGCATTATCCGGTAGATCCCACCAGCCGAAAGGAAGCCATGGTTGGCGGCACCTTGTCTTGTAATGCCTCTGGTTTTATTCCGGGACCTGCAGGATCCACCCGCTATTGGACGGAAGGATTAGAATTTCTAACGCCTAATGGATTTAAAATTTCCTGTAATCGAGGAGATTATATTTCTGAAAGGGGTAAGTTTCTTTTTGATTATCCAGATAGGGAAGTAATTGTTGAAATACCATCTTATCCGCGACCGGATATTAAGAATGCCAGCGGACCATTCTCAGATGAAAATGGGAAAGTGGATTTGGTTGATCTTTTGGTCGGGTCAGAGGGAATTTTTGGACTCATAACATCTGCTACTTTACGACTCAAAGAAATGCCTGATGAGTTTCTGGATTTGTTTTTTACACTACCTAATGAAATGGATGCTGTCCGATTTCATCAGTATATCGGCAATCATTTCAATGGGGATTTATCCCAAATTACTGCCCTGGAATATTTTGGTTATAATTGCCAAACCTATATGGATCATCGGGAAACATTATTTAATTCCAACTCTGAAGTTGGGATTTATCTGCAGATTCCCCTTTATAATGAAACGGTGGAAGATGTTGCCGAAGACTGGCTAAATATATTGACAAAATCAAATTGTGGTATTCATGAGGATGGAGTTCTACTGCTGAATACTCCCCAAAACTGGCAGACATTTTTTGAAGCGCGGCACTCAATCCCTTCTAATGCTTTGGAGAAAACACGTCAATTGGATACCTGGAGTATTTTGACAGATACCATTGTACCACCAGATAATTTCCCGGAATTTTTAGAAATAACTCATTCAATACTACAAACTGCAGATATTGAGTATCTCCTGTTTGGTCATTTGGGGGACTGCCATTTGCATTTTCATTTAATTCCCACCAAAGACCAACAGCCCAAAGCGTTGGAAGCATATCATCAAATTGTAGAAAAATCTGCTGAATTGGGTGGTGTCTATTCTGCTGAACATGGCACTGGCAAACGCAAACGCCCAGACTTTCTTAAATGTTATGGTGAAGAAGCTGCTGAACAAGTACGTTCAGCCAAAGCGGCACTTGACCCGGACTTTCTTTTAAACCGAGGGAATGTGGTGGAACCGGTTGGTGTGCAAATAAGGTAGAAATTTGAAACTTGAAAATACTGATGACCAATTTTAAGATCATCTATAACTATTAAAAAAAGAATGATGAAAAGACATCTATTAGTACTCATTTTAGTTTTCTCCTGTGTTGAGCATAAATTCTCTTTTACTGTTTCACCTGATGGAAGTTATAAAGTAGAGTACAAAGGTCATGGGGATAAAAACGACCTAACCGATTTTGATTTTCCTCTGCCAACCAGTGGAAAATGGACCATCAATTCCACTTTAGAAAATACTGAAGCAGAATCCTATGATTATACCGCCCATCGATTATTTAAACGCAATGAATATTTTCCAACTACATTTTATAATGGGGATTCAATTTATTTTGAGTCCTTATTGAAACATCCTATTAAGGTGAAGCATTATAATTGGTTTTTCCGGGAATCCTTTTCTTTTGATGTGGAAATTGGGGGACGAAATGTCAGCAGTAAATACCCTAAGGTTGAACAATTTATTTTAGATACTGAAAATCCACCTATGGGGTGGTTGAAAGAAGCTCTCGTTTACCTTTTAACAGAAACATTAAATCAAGCTGAAATGGAGTGGAATACTCGTCCCATCATTGCTGCTGAATTACTAAATTGGAAAAATAATGAATTAGAGATTCTAAGTGATTCAACTCTATTAGAAGAAATTGATTATTACAAAAATATAGGATTAGACATCATCATGCAGCCGGCATCTCCCGATCTCTATAATGAAATGGATTCCATTTTCAAAAGCTTGGAAGATGAGCTCACAATTACCCTGGACCTCATGGATGACAGCTTTTCATTTCAACTCATTCTCCCTGGAATTTTGGAATATACCAATTCTGATTCCTCTGCCAGCGATACCCTCTTCTGGTCCTTCGAATTACAGGATTATATGAATGAAAATTTTGTTATGCGGGCTAATAGCAGCATAAATTATCCTGGTCGGCAGAAGGCAGGATTATTTATTGGATTTACCACCATTTTGATATTTTGGGGATTGAGGAGAAGAAAGAGATTGAGTTGAGGATGATAAACCATTCAAAAGTTTTTCAAGGATGGCATCTTTCTATTAGTTTTAAGGCTGAAAAGATGTCATTCTTATAAGGGTGGTTGAAACATCCTTCGTAGTTGATACCCGCTTACTGCACTAATCCCACCCAGAAATACTCCTAAAACCAGTGTGGCTATTATTAATAAAATGGGAGACCCCAAGCCCATCATATCTGCAACTCTCTGCATTAGAATAGAACCTCCGGAGAAAAAACCAATCCCAATTTTGATTCCCCAAGCGAGGGATGCAGCAGCAACACCAATACCCACGGACTCTCTATAGGTATTTGCAAACCACCCGCACACACCGAGAGCGATCCAAATCATCCACCAGGCAGTAAATGGAAGACCAAAAAAACATATGAGCGAAATTATAAAAATCAGTTTCATTTTCCACTCCCAAATTTTATAGTTAACCCCGAAATTTCGGCTGGATTATCTGAAAAAGATAAGGGATAGGCAACGCCTTGCACCCAATCATCCACCATATTGTCATAATAGATACTTCCGGGAAAACCTGATTGTCCACCAGGGTAAATTCCATATGCTATTTTCTTCTCTCCCATTTCAACTACAAATCTCCAGGAAGGACCAAAGGTAGTACCTGTGGCATTGGGAATATCACTTCCGCCAGAAGTGGGCAAATCCAATACACCCATGCCTGGAATATTAGCTACATGGTTAATATCCGTTCCCTGATATTTTGACCAAATCCAATCCGTCTTAATATCACCCCCATAATTACTTTGTAAATCTGAAACCATTTTATGAAATGCCTGTTGAGACAGCTGAGAAAATGTTTCTAATTGTAAAGTTGTTTTATTATCAAACCAGTGAGATTCAGGGTTGGTCAAAATGAGTTCCATCATTTTATCCCGATATGGCCAAATAAATTTATCATTATCCATGCCAAGGTCATCTTCCCATGTTAATTCTTCCAAAAGAGCATACCAATATCTGTACATTGTGGGTGCCGGAGAATGACCATCCATTTCATAATCCCAGTCAGAAAGAATGGTGAAGGCATGTTTTTCTAAGTCATTCCTCAGATGATTTTTCCATGTTCTCAAAATAACTGGCATGGTTTTTTCTGCAAATACAGAACGATTATCTAATTGAATATCCAGCATATCATTTATCGTGGCAGACTGCAGTGTATCCAACCGTGTATGGATTTGATTCCAGCGAAAACTTGCCCAATAAAACTCACTGAGAAAATAGGGGTAATCAGAGGTAGTTGGATGTTGATTGGCAGAACCAATATATCCCCGTTCTGGATTTTTTATATGCGGCTTCTGATCATGGGGTATAAATGCCTGCCAATCATAACGTGGGTCCGTTCCATCGCTGATAAACATACCCTGTCTTTCCCATTTTGCAGGATTATTTCCTGCATGCCATAGGGCGATATTACCTTCAACATCAGCATAGGCAAAATTCTGGCCGGGGCAATTAAAATATTCAAGTGCATGGACATAATCCTCATAATTCTCAGCCGTGTTCAGTAAATAGAAAGTTCGTAATTCATTGGATTCATCATGAGCCAACCATCTCAATGCCCTACCTGTAGAAACTTGGCGAATTGAATTTCTGATACTCTTTTCTCCCAATGATAAAGTTTGATAAGGGGTATCCCACACAATAGGACCATGATGCGTAAAAGTTATGGTATCACTAAAAGTCATTCCACCTCTAATTTTAAATATTTCGACAACTTTTCTTGTGGGCTTCCATGTGTTATCGTGAAAATACTCTGTCATTGTTGAATCTCTGAATTGGATATCGTACCAGTCCATCACATCATCATAACCATTGGTAACACCCCAGGAAATGTAATCGTTGAATCCGGTAATAATGCCAGGAGCACCAGGGAGCGACACACCCATTACATTCTGATTAGGGCTCACCAAATGCATGGCATACCAGATAGATGGCAGGTTCAATCCCAAATGGGGATCATTGGCAAGTAGAGCATTGCCTGATTCTGTCCGGCTACCAGAAACGACCCAATTATTACTACCAATACCATCATGAATTTGGGTAATTATATTGCCTCTGTCAGCTTTGGATTGATACAAATTGGGAGGTTTGTCTAAAGGCACAGGTTCAAAATCATATTTCATTCCAGGGGGAATGATAGGATCCACAAACCAGGGGTAAATGGGAAAAAGTTCTTCCACTACATCTCTCCCCATTTTATTCCACATGCGGGTATAGGTGAGTTCGGTGTTACGCCCCGTGAGCATCCAGGCCATATATTTTAAAAGCAGACTGGTTTTAAGAGGCGTCCATGGTTCAGGGCTATAATCTAATATTTTATATTCAAGAGGATATTGATCTTTTGAAAGTGATGAAATATAGGCATTAATCCCTTCTGTAAAAGAATCTACCATGGGTGATAACAGTTGATCTTTCAAAATGGCATTGAGAGAATTTTCTGCTCCAAATTTCATACCAACCCGTCGTTGAAAGCGGTCATAGCCCAGTGCTTTTTCTCCTATAATTTCGCTCATTCGTCCACCGGCAGCGTGGGTCTGGAATTCCATTTGCCACAGCCGCTCAGATGCCATAACATACCCCTGTACATAATAAAGGTCTCGATCATTTTCAGCGAATATATGAGGAATACGCAGGCTATCAAAAATGACGGTTACTGGTGATTCAAGTTGAGGGGTCTCTATGTTTAGTCGATTGAGATCGTCCGAGCCCACTAAGGCAAGATAGCCATGAAAGGGATCAAGGAATTTACCCAATGGGGGTAGCGCGCCAATTCTGGTGTTCAACACCCAAATAAGCAGAGTGGTCAATATGGGTAAAATGAGGTAGCGGATTCTGGTCATGTATGCTGTTAATCCAACAAGCGCACCACCATACCGGACCGGAGTTTTGGTTCAAACCAGGTGGATTTTGGCGGCATGACCTGTCCCGAATCTGCCACAGATAGAAGCTGTTCAATGGAAACGGGGGGTAATGCAAATGCAACGGTACAATCGGTTTGACAACGCCTTTCCAGCTCTTCCATTCCCCTGATTCCCCCAACAAAATTGATACGTTTATTGGTACGGGGGTCATCTATATCTAAAATTGGAGTGAGCAGATATTTTTGCAGAATGGATGCCTCTAAACCTTCAACTGGATCGTCAGATTTAACATGAGTCAATGCTTCTAATTGGTACCATTTGCCATTTATATGCATGGAATAATTATTTTCGGGGATCGGAAATGGAGGATGGGGAATCGGGAAAACTTCAAAATTTTCTTTTATTGACTCATGAAATTGCTCTTCAGTTAATCCATTCAGGTCTTTTACTACTCGGTTATAGTCTAATATCTGCATTTCATCATGGGGGAAAATCACCGACAAAAAATAGTTATATGATTCATCACCAGTATGATGTGAATTGGCATCTTCTCTAAACTTCTGCACCCGGGCAGCAGAAGCTGCCCGATGATGTCCGTCAGCAATATACAAGGCAGGCATTGCTTGGAAATAGTTGATTAAACGCTCAACCTGGATTTTGTTTTCAACTTTCCAGAGCGTATGAAAAGTACCATCATCAGCAGTAAATGAAATATCCGGATGAGAATTTAAAATCTCCAAAGTAACGTTTTTCAGTTTTCCATCGTTTCGATAGGTAAGAAATACCGGTCCGGTATTAGCATTGGTAATCTCAATGTGGCGGGTACGGTCATCCTCCTTTTCCGGTTGGGTGAATTCATGTTTTTTAATCAAGCCCTCATTATACTCAGCAATTGAAACAGCGGCCATAATACCTGTTTGGGTATGATTTCCCATTGTAATCTGGTATAGATAAAAACAAGAATTGGCATCCTGTACCAGATTACCCTTTTCAATATAATCAAGAAGATTATGTTTAGCATGATTATGTAAATCATCCCCCTTTGGTTCATTTTCAGGACTAAAATCAATCTCAGGCTTGATTACCCGAAGGAAGGAATCATTATTATTTTGGACCATATCCCGGGCTTCATCAGAAGTCATTACATCATAGGGTGGAGAAGTTATTTTATGAGCTAAATCTGCTGGAGGACGATAGCCTCGAAATGGTTTAATGAGCGCCATTTAATACTTTTCTTAATTAGTCACTTAGTTATTCAGTAGAATTTTCTGAGGAAGAATGTTTTTTGAATACCGATCTTAATCCTGTTTCAGATCCACTCAAAATTCGCCGTACATTAATCCAGTGTTTGATCATTCCCACAACAAACAAAACTACTGCACAACCTATCACTACATCGGAATATTTACCATAATATGCCAAAAGAGGAATTATGATATACAGGGAGATTGACCCCACGGCAACATAATCTGTAATAATGGTTAGCAGCACAAGACAAATTATGACGATAACTCCAATTTGCCAGTCTATGGCAAGGAGCATGCCAATATAGCATGCCACACCTTTCCCGCCGCGAAAATCCAGAAAGAAGGGATAGATATGCCCCAAAACTGCACCGGTACCAGCGAGCGCCATGAGATCTAATGGCTGGTAGGCTCCAGGAAATATGTATAGTACAATCTGGGTTGGAATATAAGCTTTGAGTACATCCGCAAAACCAGTAAGTATGCCATATTTCCATCCCAGTTCCGATGTTACATTTGAAGCGCCTGCATTACCAGACCCAATTTCCCGGATGTCTTTTTGGGATACCATTTTAGAAATAAAGTAAGAGGTCTGGAAGCATCCAAACAAATATCCGATTAATAATGCAGTGGATCCCTGTATAATATTCATATTATCGACTCCAATTCTTCAAAGATACCCATTTTCTTATTTTTCTTTACATTTTCCTGATCAAAAATTTGACCATTCATGGCGATGTAAACACCCGGCGGTAATGCCTGAACAAATGAGAGGGCGCTGCCCATATTAAACAGTCCATCGGAGCTGCCGAATTTTACGGGAATCATAGCACCGGTTAGAACTATTGTTTTATCTATATTTGCGTCTGCCAGCATGTTGGCGGTATTCACCATGGTATCTGTACCATGGGTAATTACAATTTGTTGAACGGGTTCCTCAATACATTTTTGAATAATATAGTTTCGTTCGGTTTTTGACATTTCCATACTGTCTACCAACATGAGGGTTTCTATGTCCACATCTAAACGACATCGCCCTAATTCTAATAATTCATGCATGTGAGAACTTTTGAAATACAACTCTCCGGTGAGTTCATTGTACTCTTTATCGAAAGTACCCCCTGTGATAAATATTTTTGTTTTTGCTTTCAAATGATTAATAATTAAGATGTGAAATATACAGCCATTAAGAATTTCACTTTTCCAGAAAAATGAACTCTATTTATCACTGTTAGATAAAAATAATTTTTCCAATATATCGAAGTCCAGGGGAGTATCGATTTCGAGGCTGTATTCTTCCGGCCATTCAACATATCCAATTTTCCCCCCTAATCGATTCCCCGTTTTGTCAAAATGCTTGCGTGTGAAAATATATAGTGATCCATTTTCCATATAACGAATATCTTCCTGCTTCAAATCCTGCCGATGGGGGCGATTTAAATAATCATATTCAGCATAGGTTGTTTGATCATCTTTTACCCGCCAGAAAAAACGGTGGGTTGGAGTAATACTGAGGAGTGAATCAAATCCATTTTCAGTAAAATGAGAGATGGCATTTTCTAATGATCCCTTTGGACGATAGGGGCTTGTGGGTTGCAGAAGAACAAGTATGTCCGGCTTTTTATTAAATTTATTTACAAAGTGGTGAATGGCAGATTCTGTTGTGGCTGAATCCGTTGAAAGTTCAGGAGGGCGATTCACAATCCTGGCTCCCGCTTTTCTGGCTATTTTTGCAATTTTATCATCATCTGTAGATACCACAACTTCATCAATTTGGCTGCAATTTAAGGCATATTCAATACTGTGAACTATGAGGGGTTTACCGGCAAACTCTTTTATATTTTTCCCAAAGATGCCCTTGCTGCCTCCGCGGGCTGGGATGAATGCAGTGATCATGATCGGAGATATTCTTTTAATAAGATTACTTGTTTTTCCTGGATCAGTTTTTCTATAAACTGTTTTTCTGCCATCATATTATGTTTACCACCCTTTTTATTAATTCCCCTATCAATAAGCCATTTATTTATAATATTTTCATTATAATGGGACTTGGAATCTATGAAAAAATCAAAGCCATGTATGAATATTTTTTCAAAATTATCCACTGCCCAAAGAATGGAAGCTGTTCCTGTAGTTAACCTCGTTACTCCGGATATTTTTTCAAAAGTTTCCATAACCTCTAGAGGGATAAGTGAATATTTTGCTTTATCAATATGTAAACGTTTAGAAATTCGACCATGTATTTTTTCCTTTTTACGACGAAGTATTTCCGGAGGAATAAAGACAACTACTTCATTGGGAATTACTTCCTGCCTTTTCAAATTTTGATTTGCACCGTTAAACCAAATGTCCGTTTTAACGCCAACGTATTCAGAGTAATTTTCTACTGAAAAATTATTTATTCTGCCTACTATGGGAATGGCATTAATTTGTTCTCCAAAGGAATGGTTTAAAACAGTGCGGCCATTTCCAATAATGAGGATTTCTTTTCGTTTAGACATGGGAAATTTGTTTTATAAACTCAGAATAATTTTGGATATGGTTTTCCCTTGAAAAGTTATCCCAATATCTTTTGTGTGCATTTTCTGTAATTTGATTTCTGAATGAATGATTTGAATAAATGGTATTAATGCCCTCAATCATTTTATCAATATTAGAAAGAGAGAATAAAATTGCAGATCTGTTATCTTCAACCAATTCTGGAATACCATCCACATCTGATGCAACAATAGGGGTTTTTAAAGCCATCGCTTCCAGAATTGTTCGCGGGAGGGCTTCAGATCGTGACGGTTGGAGGAGTACATCTGCTGCATAAATATATTCAATGGCGTTTGGTTGATGAGGAATAAATTCAACCCTGTTCTCTAAGTCTAAATTAAACAGAATATTTTTCAACTCTTTTATAAAGGTCTGATTTTGCCGACCTAATAGTAATAACTTAAAATTGGGAATAAGATCGCATATTAATTTCAAATTTTCTATGATAAGATCTTGACCTTTTCTGTATTTGACTTCCCCAGTACAAATTGCAATAAACTGATCATCATTACCAAACAGCTTTTTTTTGACATCGGATTTTGAATTCTGGGATATTTTCCCGACTCTTTTTTCCCAAATACAATTGGGGATATAAAAACTTTTTGCGGCATCTATTTCACTGAATTCCAGCCATTTTTTTCTGACCAAATCTGAAACAAAAATAAAATAATTATAAAACTTAAAACGATTAATAACGTCTTCCAAAGAACTCCTTTTATACAAATCCGGGGATTCCCTTATAATCAAAGTACCGGGCCAATTATATTTTTCTTTAATTGGTTTCCACAAGGAATGGCTACCCATAGAATTTACTAATGACATTCTTGGTG
>SCKP01000044.1 GCA_004124405.1 Fidelibacterota bacterium
CAGGAAGGTGGTAGGAGTCCCGGGGAAAATTCGTAACGTACAAAATGTTTTTTATTTGTCGATACCAGAAACGTTCGGAATCATTCCAGACTTGATTTTCCTAGTATTCTGACAACAAATACTTGAGGTTTAAAAAACCCAAAAACAATTTCAATGATTTTTCGCGGAGATCAATTCACTTAAATTTTGAGGTTTGGAAAAATTTCCGAAAATATGTTATTCACGGATTTTGCATAGGATTTGTGATTAAAAAATTATAAACAATCGGAGATTTAAAAAAAAATGTTTTTTAACTTTGTAAAGATTGCTATCCCATCCTTGCGATAAGGCCATTTTATATAAAGGGTATAAACTTGACATTCCTTTTTGAGCGGACCAGACAAAATCTATGTGAATATTATTTGCCATTGCTGTACTGACTATCATGGAGATGTTTATATGCACCATCCGCTTTCAACAGGGAATCATGGTTACCACTTTCAACAATTCGTCCATCATCCAATACTATGATATTATTGGCATGGGTGATGGTAGATAAACGATGTGCAATAACAATAACGGTTCTATTTTGAACCAACGTATCAATGGCTTCCTGAACCTTTCTTTCAGAGTCTGTATCCAAGGCTGAGGTGGCTTCATCTAAAATTAAAATATCCGGGTTTTTTAATAAAGCCCTGGCAATGGATATCCGCTGCCTTTGTCCGCCAGAAAGCCGGGTTCCTTTCTCTCCAATGATAGTATCAAATCCATTTGGAAGGTCTTCAATAAACTCCAAAGCATTGGCAGTTTTAGCCGCTGCCCGGATTTCGTTAATTCCGGCATTGGGAAGAGAATAACTGATATTGTGGGCAACGGTATCATTAAATAGAATCGTGTCCTGGGAAACAATACCCATTAAACTGCGAAGATTTTCAACTGTAATTTCCCGAATATCAACTCCATCGATTGTAATTTTTCCACTGGTGACATCATAAAACCGTGGAATCAAATCTGCAAATGTTGATTTTCCTGCACCGCTGCTGCCCACCAATGCCAATACTTCTCCTCGGGGAATTGTCACTTGAACATCTTTGAGGGAAGCCTTATTGGTATTTTCATATTTAAATGAAACGTTCTCAAATTTTATTTCTTTATTAAAGCCATCTAATTTAACCGGAGTTTCAGGGTCAACAATATCGGGCTTCACATCTAAAACCGTAAACACACGTTCGGCTGATGCCAAGCCGCCCTGAATAATGGCATTTACATTCCCCAGTTTTCGTGCTGGCTGTAACATTGCAAAGAGATAAATGATGAATCGAATAAAACTATCGGGATCCATTGTGCCGGCTTCAAGAACTTCATAACCACCAATCCATAATAAAACCACACCCAATAACACGCCAATCATATCGTTTATAGGTGTGATAAAGTGACGCAGTTTTGCCTGACGAAAAATGAGTTGGAAATATTTCATGCTTTCCTTCATAAAACGGCTCACTTCCCATTTTTCCATACCGAATGCTTTTACTATTCGAATCCCCGATAATGTTTCCTGTAGTATATTTGTAATTCCGGCAATTTGAATACTGCTTCGTTTAGCCTTTCTTCGAATACTTTGCCCCAATTTTACAATAATATAGGCAGATATGGGTACTGTAATGAAAACATACAGCGTTAGTTTTACATTGATTATAAACAGTAAAATCAAAAATACAATAATATTGATAGGTTCATTTATCAGTTTTTGAATGGTCTGTGTAAAGGCGGTTCTCATTGCAGAAATATCCTGGATCAGAATACTGGAAATATTTCCTATTTTACTTTTATCAAAAAAGGATAATGGCAGGCTGTGTAAATGTTTAAAAAATTGGGTTCTAATATCTCTAATCATGTGATATTGGACATGGGAAAGAGACACATTATTTATATAAAAGAAAACATTTTTCAAGAAATAACTCAAAACCAGAATTATACAGAGCATTTTCAATTGTTCAAGCGGTGAACCGCTACCAATAAGCTGGTAGGTTAATCCTTCCATTTTTTCATGCAGCGAGGCTGTAGTCATAACATTTGGAGTTACTGATTTTCCGGGATTCATAATAGTAGATATGAGCGTACTCACCATCCATATTGAAAATGCATTGAACATAACAAACAAAATGGAAGACAACAACGAAAGAGCTACCATCAAACGATATGGTTTGACGTAGCTAAGAACTCTTAGGTATAAATTCACAGAGGATAAGGTCCATCACCATCCCGAACAATTATTGGAGGTGAAGAAGAAAAGTCAATAATAGTTGAGCCTTTTGAGGGCGAATGGTTTGAATCTTCAAAAATATCTACATTAGGAAAATCAATTTCAACCTGGGTAACATCGTTTAAGGGATCATTTCCATGGCGATTGATACTGGTGGTGATTATGGGTTTCCCCAATAATTTGACAAGTTTAACCGGGAAAAAGTGGTCTGGAATGCGAACCCCAATTTTTGGAGATCCATTTTGAACAAATGGAGAGAGATCACTTTCTTTTGCAGGGAGCAAAGCAGTGTAGCGCCCCGGGAAAAGCTCATTCATTTGGGATTCAATCTCATCATTAAATTCGGCAAAATCATGTAGATGTTCTACAGATTCCAGGACAATGCTTAATGGCTGGATTCGTCCTTTCAGGCGGTTCAATTTATGAATTGCTTCCGTATTGGTAGCATCCACTCCGAATCCATACAGTGTATCTGTGGGGTAAACAATGACTTCACCATTTTCTAATGCAACATTAGCTAATTCGATATATTGGTCAGTAGCAGGATAGATCATGCGTGCTAAAAGCGGGTTAATCCCTTATAATTTTTTTTTGCCCATTTTCGATGAAACCAAAAATACTGCTGCGGATTTTCCCTAATTTCTTCCTCGAGAAGTTTTGAATATCGCTGGTTAATTTCTACAATAGCCTTATTTGTATTATCAGGTAATCCTTCAACATCCAATTCTTTAAAGGAAAGATGATAGGTAAAATCAGGTGATAATATACAAAATCCTAGTAAAATGGGGGAATTTGTTTTCAAATGAAAAATGGCCGCACCTTTGGGTACAGAAACGGTTTTTCCAAAAAAGGTTGCATCTGTACCTTTTCTCCCGGCATTCTGGTCACTGGCTAAGCCCAAAAAATACCCCTGATTCAGCAATTCTAACATTTCACTCACTCGAGCATTTTTAGGGAGTATGGTTATTTGTCCGGTTTTTCTCAAGTTATTGAAAAATGCATTGGATTTTTTATTTTTCTGGATTTGTGCCACCGCAGCTAAAGAAATACCGTTTAAACCGAATGCCGGAAGAATATATTCCCAATTTCCTATATGTGCTGTTAGAATTACCCCTCCGGAATATTTGTTCAATAGTTGTCTGGATTCATCATCAATTTCTACAATTTTATTAATGTTTTCAGAGTTTAATGCCGGCATGCGGAGAAATTCTGTAAGCACCATTCCAAAATGCCGAAAACATTGTTTAATTAAGTCATTATTTTCCGAGGGAGAATTTTCAGGGAACGCCATGGACACATTTTTCAGTGCCACAGATTTTCGTAGAGGGATAAAATAGTAAAAAAATAAACCCAGCATTCTCCCAAAAAAGAGCGAAAGTCTCCGAGGTAATAATTGAAATTTCCAACTGGCAAGTTTAAGGAAAATAGTCATGATGAGTGGTTAGTCCATTAATGGTATGGTGGAAATTTAGGACGTTTTGGAAATACGGGGGTAAGGGAAATAGAGGGTTCAGAGGAAAGAGGAATGGGGTGAGTGTATCAAGAATTGGGTATTGGGGATTGGTAAAAATAACTACTGGATGATACTTTCAGCTTAAAATTTTAAATTTCAAGTTTCCATCTTAATTCTCTCAATCCCTTTCTTGTTCGTATTCTAAATAACCATGTAAATTTTAGTGTGAAATTTCGAGACCTATTACTACTTACCTGCATTTTTGCTGCGGCCCTCAAAGCCGAAGTTGGTCCGGTCTACCATGTGCCTATACAGGGCACCATTGATATGGGGCTGCCCCATTATATTCAGCGTGTGGTGAATGAAGCCGAAGCAAATAATGCCAGTGCCATAATATTTGATATTGATACCTTTGGAGGCAGGGTTGACGCTGCCACCCAGATTAAAGACATCATTTTAGACAGCAAAGTTACCACCATTGCCTTTATCAATAAACGGGCAATTTCTGCTGGCGCCCTCATTTCTCTCAGCTGTGATTCGATTTTCATGACACCCGGGGCTTCCATTGGTGCAGCTACGGCAGTAGATCTGCAGGGGAAAAAAGCCTCTGAAAAAGTAATATCCTATATGCGGGAAGAGATGGCATCCACAGCTGAAGCCAATAACCGCTCTCGTGATATTGCCACTGCCATGGTGGATGAAGAACTTTCTATTGATTTTTTACTAAACATTCGAGGAGACACACTCACCTCCAAGGATGTAAACGGATTTGCTGAAGGAAAATTAATTACACTCTCCACCCAATTGTCAGTGCAGTTGGGTATTGCCAACGGTGAATTTGAAAGCATTGAAAAGTTATTAAAATATTTGGGGCTAGAAGATGCTGAACAAAAAGATATGGAGGAATCCTGGTCGGAAAAGCTGGTACGCTTTCTTACAAACCCTGTAGTTGCGCCCTTATTTATGAGCCTGGGCATGTTGGGTTTATTTATGGAAATCAAATCACCAGGATTTGGAGTTCCTGGAACGGTTGGATTAATCTGTTTGGCATTATTTTTTGGGTCTCATTTTCTGGTAGGTTTGGCTGATATGACGGAAGTGATTTTTCTACTTGTCGGCATCGCATTAATATTAATGGAGATACTGGTTATCCCCGGTTTTGGTGTGGTGGGAATATCGGGGATTTGTATTGTCTTTTACTCCTTTTTCAAAATGTTAATTGGCGTGTACCCTTCACCGGAAGATTATTATTTTGCTTATATGGGGCTATCGGTTGGGATTATCACTTCAATAATTATAGCGGTCATTTTTTATAATACCTTTCCACACACTGAATTATATCAGAGGTTAATTCCATTTTCTCCTCAGAAAAGTGAAGAAGGGTTTACTATTTCAAAAGGGTACGATAATTTGGCGGGAGAAAAGGGAAAGACAGTTACTGATCTAAGGCCAGCCGGTAAAGTGGAAATAATGGGCAAATATTACCAGGCCATGAGCCATGGTGATTATATCGAAAACGATCAGGACATTGTTGTAGATGGCGTGGATGAAAACCAAATTATGGTGAAAAAGGTGTGAGAATGGGAGTATACATAATTAGGTTCACTTCGACATGCTAAGGGGATATAGAAAATTTTCAACTTCAAATTTCTAATAACTAATCCGTCAGTAGGCGGCTAAGAAGCTAAAAAAAGGAGCTAAACATGGAAGGCATATTTGTAACAATACCTATATTTTTAATCGGACTTGTCCTGATTTTATATTTTGTACCCCTGGGACTTTGGATTCAAGCTGGTGTTTCCATTGGTTGGGGTAAAATTGGAATGCTCAAGCTGGTGATAATGCGCATTCGTAAAATACCACCCAGATTGGTAACGGATAGCATTATTAATCTTCACAGAGCTGGACTTGATTTTGTTACTTCAGAGGAATTGGAAACCCATTTTCTTGCAGGTGGAAAGGTATCTAATGTAGTGGATGCTCTTATTGCAGCTGACAAAGCCAATATCACATTAAATTTTAAAACCGCTACTGCAATTGACCTTGCGGGAAGGGATGTAAAAGAGGCGGTTCAAACCTCTGTGTATCCCAAAGTTATAGACTGCCCAACTGATGGAAAAGTATCGGCTGTGGCAAAAGATGGAATCGAATTAAAGGCAAAGGCACGGGTGACGGTTAGAACCAATATTGATCAGCTGGTGGGTGGTGCTACGGATGAAACAATCGTTGCTCGTGTAGGACAAGGAATTGTCAGCGCTATTGGTTCCTCTGAGTCATATAAAACCGTTCTTGAAAACCCGGATGATATCTCTCGGGCAGTTTTATCCAAAGGCTTGGATTCGGGAACTGCTTATGCAATTTTATCTATTGATATTGCAGATGTAGATGTGGGGAAGAATGTGGGAGCGGACCTTGAAACCGATCAAGCAGAAGCCGATAAAAAGGTTGCCCAGGCAAGAGCAGAAGGTAGAAGGGCAATGGCCGTTGCGGAGGAGCAGGAAATGAAAGCGCGGGTTCAGGAAATGAGGGCGAAGGTTATTGAGGCTGAAGCAGAGGTACCCAAAGCCATGGCACAAGCCTTCCGTGAAGGCAATATAGGAATTATGGATTATTACCGTATGCAGAATATTCAGTCTGATACAGGAATGCGTCAATCTATTTCTGATATGGATGAAAAGGAAAATAAAGGAGATTCTCCTGAGGAATCCTAAATCATGACAAATGCTGATTTTAATCCGAGTATTCTATTCTTACTCCTGTGGGGATTGCTTTCGTGGTTTACTAAGAAAAAAAAGAAGGAGTCACGAAAAGTAGAAACTGATTCACCACAAACATTGCAGGAGAAGGGGGATATATTTTCTCGTCTTAAGAAACTTCAGGATCATCTGGCTAGTAATGTAGATATACTTCCATTAAAACCTGAAGAAGAATATTGGGAGGAAGAGGAAACAGACTTTCTGGAAGATGCTGTACCAGCAGTGGTAAAAGAACCTCCTGCTGAATATCCCGTTCCAAAAGAAATCGTTTGGGATGAGTCAACTCCACTAGCCACGAAACCCCCGCAAGTAGAAACCACAAAGGGGAATTGGTTATCCTCTGTAATGGCTGATAAAAATAACATCAAAAAAGCCATCATCCTGAAGGAACTACTGGGCGAACCCAGAGGGTTGAGACCGTTTTGAGAAGGGGGTGTATAAACTGCTCATAAGCCAATAAATTGGTTCAGGGTTTTTATAGTTTTCTCCCCCACGATTAAATTCGTGGGTTACTATGCATTAATTATTGTAAATCGTCTAAAAATGTAACCGGCAACCTGTGACTTCAGTCATGGGATATAAAAACAACTACATTCCCTAACTGTTTAAACGGTTTACAAAAAGAAGTTATACCCGACTAAAATAATCGTATTAATTGCTTGTACCCATAGTTTTCACTCTGGTAAATTTCACCTGTAGAATTTTATACTAAAAAATGCTAAAACTCACACGCAAATTAGAATATGCTTTGATTGCCCTGCGTCATATGCAGGATAAGGGAGATACATTTATTTCTGCAAAAGAAATTGCGGACATGTATTTAATTCCCCGGGAACTACTAGCTAAAACCCTGCAGCAAATGGTAAAGCTTAATTATATCAAAGCAGCACAAGGTCCACACGGAGGCTATCGAGTTCGAAAAGGCTTAACCGAAATTAGCATGACCCAATTTATGGAAGATTTAGAGGGTCCTATGGGAATTGTAGATTGCAACATCAATGCTGAATGTATCCAGTTAGAGAATTGTAATATCCGTCTGCCAATTAAAAAGATCAACAGTAATATCCGCGCGATTTTTAATGAAATCCGGGTGGGCGATATCACCAGTTAATATTCAAATTTTAAATTTAACCATATAGATAGATGTCAAATGAACTCATAAAAAAATCCATAGCAGAAGATTATAAATACGGATTTGAAACGGATATAGAACAGGATACCTTTCCTCCGGGATTGGACGATGATGTTATTCGGGCTATATCTGAAATAAAAAAGGAGCCGGAATGGTTATTAAACTGGCGCCTGAAAGCCTATCATCATTGGCTTAATATGTCTGAACCCACTTGGGCAAATATCAAGTTTAATCCCATTGATTATCAGTCGATCAGTTATTATTCTGCCCCGAAAAAAAAATCAGCTGGCAGTCTGGATGAAATTGACCCAGAGATATTAGAAACATACACCAAGCTTGGAATTCCATTGGATGAACAGAAAATGATGGAGGGTATAGCAGTAGATGCAGTTTTTGACAGTGTTTCCGTTGCCACTACCTTTAAGGATACTCTTAAAAAAGCGGGAGTGATTTTCTGTCCATTCTCTGAGGCTGTGACTGAACATCCAGAACTGGTAAAAAAATATCTGGGGTCAGTGGTTCCTGCAACGGATAATTATTATGCAGCCCTCAATTCAGCTGTCTTTAGTGATGGCTCATTTGTGTATATTCCAAAAGGGGTACGTTGCCCCATGGAACTATCTACCTATTTCCGGATAAATGCTGCCAATACGGGGCAGTTTGAAAGAACGCTCATAATAGCAGATGACTCCAGTCATGTGAACTATCTGGAAGGCTGCACTGCACCCATGCGGGATGAAAACCAACTCCATGCAGCCGTGGTAGAATTAGTGGCATTGGATAATGCAGAAATCAAATATTCTACCGTACAAAACTGGTATCCCGGCGATAAAAATGGCATAGGCGGAATTTATAATTTTGTTACCAAGCGCGGAGCCTGCAGAGGCAAAAAATCCAAAATATCATGGACACAAGTCGAGACAGGGTCAGCCATTACCTGGAAATATCCATCGTGTATTTTGCAGGGAGATGATTCTGTGGGAGAATTTTATTCTGTAGCCCTTACCAATAATTTTCAACAGGCAGATACGGGTACAAAAATGATTCATATTGGAAAAAATACCAGAAGCATCATTATTTCAAAAGGTATATCTGCCGGAAAAGGACAGCAAACCTACCGGGGAGAAGTAAAAATTATGAAGTCCGCAGAAAATGCAAGGAATTATTCTCAATGTGATTCCATATTGATTGGCGATGAGTGTGGAGCACATACCTTTCCCTATATTGATGTTCGAAATCCATCGGCACAAATGGAGCATGAAGCTACTACCTCCAATATTGGAGAAGATCAACTTTTTTACTGCAATCAGCGGGGGATATCTACAGAAGATGCTGTTTCCCTCATTGTAAACGGGTTCTGTAAAGATGTGTTTAAAGAACTTCCAATGGAATTTGCGGTGGAAGCACAGAAATTGATGGAGGTGAGCTTAGAAGGAGCAGTGGGATAATTATTAAGGGTAAATTATCAATGAAAAATTAAATGTAGCCCACGATTTAATCGTGGGTTATTAGATTTATAAAATTATAAAAACCGTTTCAATGGTTTAGACAAAAATATTATTGTATAGAATAGAAACAAATAAAAGTGAAAAATATTAATGATTAAAATAGAAAATTTATATGTTAGTGTAGAAGAAAAAGAAATTCTGAAAGGGATAAGCTTGGAAGTCAAACCCGGAGAGCTACATGTTATCATGGGACGAAATGGATCGGGTAAAAGCACACTTGCAAATGTGTTGGCAGGAAAGGATAAATATAAGGTGACCAATGGTTCCATCAAGTTTAATGGTGAAAATTTATTGGATATGTTACCAGAGAATAGAGCCCGCGCTGGATTATTTTTATCCTTTCAGTATCCTGTGGCAATTCCCGGTGTGAATAATATGTATTTTCTAAAAGCGGCTGTAAATGCAGTACGTAAGTCTCGAGGTGAAGAAGAGATAGATGCTGTGGATTTTCTTTCCATGATTCGGGAAAAACTAAAAATGGTAGACCTGGACGAAAGTTTTATTCATCGACCGGTGAATGACGGATTCTCCGGTGGTGAAAAGAAGAGAAATGAAATATTACAAATGATTACATTAGAGCCAAAACTTTCCATCCTGGATGAAACGGATTCAGGTTTGGATATTGATGCGCTGAAAATAGTAGCCAAAGGTGTAAATGATTTTCGTTCACCCGACCGATCTTTCATTCTCATTACCCATTATCAACGTATTCTGAATTATATGAAACCGGATTTTGTACATATACTTATGAATGGAAAAATTGTCAAATCCGGAACTATGGAGCTGGCAAAAGAAGTGGAGAAAAAAGGCTATTCCTGGATTGAAGAAGAAGTGGCTGAAGCTGCATAGGATATAATTAATGAGTATATCAAATTATAAAGCTGAATTTGAGAAGATGTTAAATAGAGATTATTTCTCTAAATCATTACATCTTTACCGAAAAGAAGCATTTGCTCAACTTGAGAAAACGGGATTTCCCACACGAAAATGGGAAGATTGGCGCTTTACAAATGTCTCCATAATTTCTGATGGTGAATATAAAATTTCTGAAATTTCCGACGCCCCTCAAACAACACCCAATATTGATTCCTATCAAATGGAGGGAGTTGACACGGTTGTGATCTATAATGGACATTATCAAAAAGAGTTATCTTCCGTGCCAGATGGGGTTGCACTTTTAAGTGGGCTTGAGCATTTTGAGAGAAAAAATGGAAAATTTGACACGGCAAATAATTCTCCATTTGATTTATTAAATACTGCTTTTACAGATAGTGGTATGTGCATTGTGGTAGAAAAAGATACCCAGGTTGAAATACCCATTCGTATTTTGTTTATCTCAAATGGTGTGAGATCCATTATGGTAAATCCACGAGTATACATTGATGTTGCAGAGTCAAGCAGTCTCACATTTATGGAACATCATGTGGGTGATGCTGAATCCTTTTTTCAAAATGAATCGGTATTTATTTCATTAGAAAATAATGCCCAATTGAACCACATCCGAATTCAGTCAAATTCCGAGTTCACCCAAAATATGGCAAATATAAATGTTAATCAGGATGCGGACAGCCAATATCATTTTTGGCAACTTGTAGATGGCGGTAAGCTTGGAAGAAGCAATATTTGTGTACAATTAAATGGGGAGAATGCGCAATGTTATATCAATATTTTAGCGCTTTCAAAAAATAATCAACATATTGATAATAATATTATTGTGAATCATAATAGTCCACAAACCCACAGCTCTCAATTTGTAAAATCAATTCTTTTTGATACTTCTACCGGAGTATTTAATGGGCGAACGGTTGTGCATAAAAATGCCCAGAAAATAACAGCACATCAAACCAATAAAAATTTACTTTTATCTAAGAAAGCGAAAATGAATTCTAATCCTCAATTAGAGATTTATGCGGATGATGTAAAATGTTCTCATGGCTCAACAACGGGGAAAATTGATGAGGATGCACTATTTTACTTGCAATCCCGTGGAATTAATAAGCAAGATGCCATGGAACTGATGGTAATTGGATTTGCCAATGAAGTGTTGGACAAAATTCCCCATCCGGAGATAAAAAAAGCGATTCACACAGAATTCACAGTAAAACTTAATAGGTTGATGGCATGATGGATATATTCAGAGATTTGTATCAGCAGGTCATCATTGACCATAATCAGAATCCGCGAAATTTTCATGAAATTACGGATGCAAGTCATCATGCAGACGGACAAAATCCACTCTGTGGTGATGAATTATCTGTTTTTATAAATGAGAAGGATGGTTTAATAATAGATATTGCTTTTATGGGAACAGGATGTGCAATTTCCAAAGCATCTGCTTCAATTATGACCAGTACATTAAAGGGTATGACGGTAGATGAAGCAAAAACCTTATTTGAGAAATTTCATATTTTAGCAACAACCGGTGAAAGTGCAGAAGATTTAGGAAAGCTGGCTGTTTTGGGAGGTGTACATAAATATCCATCAAGGGTAAAATGTGCTACTTTAGCCTGGCATACCTTTCAAGGCGCCATGAATAATTCACATGAGGTTATTAAAACAGAGTAGATATGGATTTTTCAAATGAAATAATAACTGTGGTAAGGGATTGCGAGGCAATCCTAATCCCTTCAGGAGATCCCATTAAATTATTGGAGGGGACCCGTGTACGCATAACCCAGGCATTGGGCGGTGATTACACTCTTTTTGTAAATGGCAATCTTGCCAAGATTTCAGGGAAGGATGCTGATGCTATTGGTATGAAACAGGAGGAAGCTGAAAAGCCAGCAGTGAAATATAAACCTGGTGATTCTGTAGAAGAAGATTCTGTTTGGAAACAACTCCGCACCGTATATGATCCGGAGATCCCAGTGAATATAGTTGAATTAGGTTTGGTGTATGATTTAGAAATAACACATCAAGATAAGGGATACTTTGTAAAAATTAAAATGACACTCACAGCACCAGGCTGCGGTATGGGGCCAGCGATAGCTCAAGATGCTGAAGATAAACTCAGGTCAATCCCGGGAGTAAATGATGTTCTGGTTGAAATTGTCTGGGAACCCCTCTGGAACAGGGATATGATGACCGATGAAGCGAAACTCCAATTAGGGATGATGTGATGTCAGAAAACGTAATTCAGCAAAAACTTTTTGATGCTAAAAAAATAAAAGAAGATTTTCCCATCTTCCGAAATAACCCCGATCTGGTTTTTCTGGATAACGCATCAACAACCCAGAAACCTCAATCTGTTATTGATACACTCAGCCATTATTATGAAAATTATAATTCTAATATTCATAGAGGCATTTACCAGATTGCTGAAAAAGCCACAGCTGCCTACGAAAAATCCCGTGATAAGGTAACAAAGTTTATCGGTGCCGGAGACAGACGATCTATCGTATTTACAAAAGGGACAACCGAAAGCATTAACCTGGTTGCAAACAGCTGGGGAGGGCAGAATCTCAAACCCGGTGATGAAGTCCTCATAACGGAAATGGAACACCACAGCAATATTATTCCCTGGCAGCTTATTTGTGAACGTACTGGGGCGGACCTAAAATATATTCCCATCAATGAAGATGGCACATTGGATTTATCCAACCCTGACAAATACTTCAAGAATAAAACTAAAATTGTCTGTGTAATACATCAGTCCAATGTATTTGGAACGGTTAATCCCATTACCGAAATTGTGAAATATGCTCATGAAGTCGGAGCGTTGGTTTTGGTGGATGGCGCACAAAGCACACCTCATCATAGAGTAAATGTAACTGAATTAAATTGTGATTTCTTTGCATTTTCCGGGCATAAAATGATGGGACCAACGGGAGTGGGCGTTCTTTATACCAAACCGGAAATACTGGAAGCAATGAATCCCTTTTTGGGTGGTGGTGAGATGATCAGAAAGGTGACATTGGAAGGTTCCACATGGAATGATATCCCATGGAAATTTGAGGCGGGGACTCCCAATATTGCGCAGGTTATCGGGTTTGGGTCAGCTATAGATTATATCAACAAAATTGGTAGGGATACCATCACCGATTATGAAAATGAACTATTGAAGTATGCTCAGGAAAAATTACAGACTATCCCCGGGATCAACATTTACGGGACAGCAAAAGACAAGGGTGCTGTCATCAGTTTCAATTTAGAAAACATCCATCCTCACGATGTGGCTCACATACTGGATACTTATGGCATTGCCATCCGCGCTGGACATCATTGCGCCCAGCCCATTATGAAAAAATTAAATGTAGCTGCAACCAATCGAGCAAGTTTTTATATTTATAATACTTTGGCTGAAATTGATCAATTAGCTGAGGGATTGAGAAAAACAGTGGAGCTGTTTAATTAAGAAGAAAAAAGAGTAGGTTGGCCGTCTCTCAGCCCATTTAAATTTATACCCTATTTCATAAGCCGGGATGGTGGAATTGGTAGACACGCTGGTCTTAGGAACCAGTGCCCTTGTGGTGTGAAGGTTCGAGTCCTTTTCCCGGCACAGAAATCTAATATTTTTAAGCAAAAAATTGTTTTTAAAAAAAGCCCCCTTTCAAAAGGGGGCTTTTCATTTTACCAACCTAATTTCAAAAACCAATTAGTTTCATATTGATGTATGGGAAAAAGTATTAGGCTTCTGCTTCTAGAGTTTCCTCTTCAATATTTCTTTTGGCTTTAAGGCGAATATATTCTCCCGACTCCTTAAACCATAATAATCGAGTTTGTCTTTTATCTTCACTGATATATTCTACACAATATTCAATTCCGGAACCGGTATTAATGGTCTTAGTGCCGAAGGAATAGAGAGGGGTTCGAACGAAGTTTGGATTATTTTCAATTTGCATAAAAACTCCTTTATTTAATTAACAAAATTTACATTGAAGCATTTACAATTGCTAAAACAAAAAATTAT
>SCKP01000045.1 GCA_004124405.1 Fidelibacterota bacterium
GGAGAAGCTCACCTGGTTTACTTCTTTACTCCTTTGTTATTTCTCTAATCGGACCTGTTGAGGGTTTCTTCTTTACATGCTTCGCAAGCTTAGACCCTGGGTCACGTTTTTGTTTAGCACGGAACTTCATATAGACTGCCAATTCTTCCACAGACAGATTCGCTGCATCTCTCATCCTTATCTCTTCTGGTCTATGTACGACATCATCCATCAGCCTGGTTAGTAATTCACTAGGGGTCATTTTTTGACAAGTTTTACGTATTTTGAAATGATCTTTTTACTAATCTTCCCACTAAACTCAATGGTGAGCTTGGTACTATCTCCAGCGCTCTCAATATCCAGTATTATCCCCTTGCCGAAGAGTTTATGTTCAACCTGGTCCCCAATGGAAAATGTTCTCATTCTATTATCAGTCCTCAGCTATTAATCTTATAAATACCACTGTCACTAATTCATTTCCAGCCTGGCAATTCTAATTAGTGTATGCTTCCTTACAATCATAGCAGACATCACGGGGTAATCCGTATGAGGGGAAGTCTTTATGTACAATTTTCTTATTAGATGGTAATTCCAGTTCCCAAACCTGATGACATACAGGACAATATCTTAATTTTGGTCCAAATTTATTCGACATAGTTTCCATCATCATCATAATAACCCTGCTGCTTCTGCAATTCAATAGTAGCTTCTTTGAGCTGCCCCTTGGTTATTTTAAGCTCACCCTTCAGCTCAAATATTTCAAGCTTTAAACGCTCCATTTCTGATTCTAATTTTTCTATTATATTATCTTGTGGAGTTGACATACTAAAATTTACAAACTTCCATCAGAATGAGCGTTGGAGAAGAATTGGAGAGGTAGGTTTATTTGCCCCTTGCTAATAATGCTTTTAGGCTGGCGCATCTGGTAATGCACCCCCAAAAATAGAAAATATTAATACAAGAACAAAAATTTGAATGATATAACCAATCACACAAACTCCTACAGCTCTTAGTGTGCTATTATAATCAAGAGCTTGCCTAACTGCAATTATCATTGCAACTAACATCCACAATGAAGATATTAAATACACCAGTACTCCTACCCCTGGGATAAAATAAAAAACTCGAAGCAATCCTGGAGAACTTGAAAAACCAATAGTACGTAATAATTCACCAAGGTCTGCTTGTGTCTGTGGCTCTGGAAGGAATTTTGTGCCTATAAAATAAGTGAGATAAGCCCAGACATACCAACTTATAAGGGATGCTATTGATCCTGTAATAATACCGCTAAAACTACCTGTTTTTAATCCTATTCCTATTCCAGCTGCTATACTGGAAAAAACAACAACCGCCATGGCTTGCCACAGCGCACCTTTATCAGCCTCAACTTCTTCATACAGGTTGGAGTCTAACTTAGCAGCTCGAATAATACGATCTTGAAAACTACTCTTAGACATATTCTCTCCTTAAATGTATATAGTTACTAAAATTTACAAACATCCACCAGAATGAACTTTGGATTATGCTTCTATTTTCTGATCTGAATTATCATCGCAGGATGAGTCTTTAGATCTTCCGCATTTATTTCCGCAGCACCAGCATCTAAGGACAAATCCTAATGCGATTAGGGGCAGTCCCAAATACGTTAGACATCCACAACAGCCTGCACAGGCAGCGCCAGAACAGGCTGACCCAAAAATTGCCAAGCTCAATAGCAATGATCCTCCTACAAAACATATGAGGTCTGAGCAGGCCATTAAATAGCAGCATAACTTTTTGTTATTATCTTTTTCCATGTTCACTCCTTCTTTTGATTAATCTAAAAAACTGTTATAATTTGAATCTAAAATTAAAACTAAAAACATTTACCTCATCAATAATTTATCGGTGAATGTCCTCTTTTTTTTATATATAAAATAATTTAATTGATTTCTTCTTTTGAAGATCAACAGGAAGACACCGTGATGATTTTTTGAAATATTTTCTTTACTTTCATTTAGATAAGATGTTCATTTTTTTACAGATAATATTTAACATAACTTCATCCGTACCCGCACCTATTGAAAGTAATCTCATATCTCTAAATGCCCGGGCTACAGGATTTTCCCACATATAGCCCATTCCACCCCAATATTGTAGACAGGCATCAGTAACTTCACGACATAACCTTCCGGCTTTTAATTTTGCCATTGAAGCCAATTTTGTTACATCTTTATTGTCTACAAAAATTTCAGAAGCTCGGTAAATCAATGCTCTAAGCGCTTCTACTTCGGTCTGTAGTTCTGCAAACCTGAATTGAATTGTCTGAAAATCTAAAATCTTTTTTCCAAATGCACTTCTTTGTCTGGTATAGTCAATGGTATCCTCTATTACCCACTCAAGTGTTTTTATTATACTGGCTGCTCCAAAAAGACGTTCATCCTGAAATTGCATCATTTGGTATTGAAAGCCCTTGCCTTCTTCGCCAATACAATAGCGCTGAGGTACCCTGACATCTTCAAAAAATATTTGTGCAGTATCCGAGGAGCGCATACCCAGCTTATCCAATTTTTTTGAAACGGTTATTCCTTTTGTATCTAAAGGTACAATTATTAGGGATTTATTTTGATGTGGCAGTTTATCGCTCGTGTTTACCAATGTACATACCCAATCCCCCTGGAATGAGTTGGTAATCCACATTTTAGATCCATTAATAATATAATCACTTCCTTTTTTTATGGCAGAGCTTGTAATGGCAGCAACGTCTGAACCTGCATGCGGTTCACTTACTCCTATACAAGACACCAGGTCTCCGGCAATGCTTGGAGCGAGAAATTCCCTGCATAATTCATCACTCCCGAATCGGGCTAAGGCCGGAGTTGCCATTTCCGTATGTACTCCAATGGCCATGGGTATTCCCCCACATTTAATACGACCCAATTCCTCTGCGAAGACTAGCGCATAACTAAAATCCAAACCCATTCCACCATACTTTTCAGGTTTCGTTATTCCAAGTAGATTTAAGGCTGCCATTTTTTTAAACAGTTCATGAGCAGGAAAAATTCCGTCATTTTCCCATTTATCTACATTCGGATTTATTTCGTTATCTATAAATTTACTAACAGTTGTTGCTAGAGCCTTATGTTCATTATTAAATTTCATAATTATTCCTTGATTTATATAATAAGCGAGTTAGAAAGAAAAAAGTCTGAACCAAAACTATTATTCTATTTTGCCCAGCTTGGCTGGCGTTTTTCTAATACTGAAGAAATACCTTCGTAACCCTCATCACTTAAAATACAATTTGCAAAACTTTCCCCTGCAATTGTTACCATTTCTTTTTTGGGAGTATATGGAATTGCCGAAATGAGACGTTTTGTTTCTGCTAAAGCTCCAGGTGCACAACTCAATACCTGTTTTTTTAACCTTTGTTCCAAAATATCCAGTTCATCTTTATTATCACCTACAAAATCAGCTAAACCTATCTTTGCTGCTTCTGTACCATTAATCTGTGCAGCTGTGAGCATCAACTGCCGTCCTTTAAAAAAACCTAATCTTTGAATTACATAGGGTGATATTTGAGCGGGAGTAAGGCCAATCTTTGTCTCTGCTAGAGAGAATCTGGCATCTTTATGGGCTATTACAAAATCACCTGTACAGGCAAGGCCAAAGCCGCCAGCAATTGCAGCCCCCTCTACAACCATTAATGTTATTTGAGGTAGGTTACTTATTAACGCAAAAAACCTTCCCACTTCCATGCTATAATTTGAAATTTCTTTTTTAGTTTTTCCTTCTGAGAAAATTGTTTTTAATTCCTTAATGTCAGCACCCGCACAGAATACACCGCCCTTACCTCTGAAGGTGATCCCCCTGATTGACAAATTATTAGAAATTCCATTCAAAACATCCGAAAGGTCTTCAATAAGTTTCTTAGAAAGAGCATTCCTACTTTCAGGTCGGTTTAACTTTATAGTAAGCCAGGCATTTTCTAATTTCAATTCTAGAGTTTCTTTTTTAGGAAGTTTAATCATTCTTTCTCCTTTATCGTAAAAATTACTTACATTCGGGCTATGCCGTAACTGTTTGGCCTTAATTTACGTTTGTTTGCCTCTAAACATGTTTGTAAAGTAATACTTAGAACCCGCCGCGTATCCCTTGGATCAATTATTCCCTGATCAAGCACTCTACCGGATGTGAAAAACGCATCAGATTGTGAATCAAAATGACTGATTATGGACTCTTCTTGAACCTTAAGCTCTTTTTCATCTAGTTCTATTCCACGACGCTTAGCTGAGCCAATCTTAACCTCCCTCATTGTTAAGGCGGCCTGTTTACCACCCATAACTCCCGTAACTGCATTTGGCCAGGAAAAAATAAAATCAGGCTTATAGGCGTATCCGCACATCCCATAGTTTCCTGCACCGAAACTTGCTCCAATATATAATGTTATTTTTGGTACTTTTATATTTGAAACAGCTTGAATCATCTTTGCACCGTGTTTAATCATACCCGCTTGCTCATATTTTTTACCAACCATGTAACCAGTAACATTATTTAAAAAAATAAGAGGTAAATTTGCCTGGTCGCAAAGTTGAAAAAAATGCCCTGCTTTTGCAGCGGCATTAGGATCTATTGGTCCATTATTACCAACAATTCCACAGGCATGACCATGCACCCAGGCATGAAGACAAACCATATTAACACCATAACCTGGTTTAAATTCTATGAAATCCGAATCATCCACAATACGTGCTACAATTTCCCTTACATCATAGGGGACTCTATAGTCAATTGGAACTATGCCTGCTATCTCCTCAGCATTGTATCTTGGTTCATGAAAAGATTCTACTTTGGAAGATACTTCAGTATTCCAGTTAAGCCTCATTATTAGATCACGGGTAATTTCTAATGCATGCTCATCATCATCCGCCAAGTATTCTACCAGACCCGTCACTTTCGAATGCATCTCTGAACTACCAAGCTCTTCATTACTTGCTACTTCACTTGTAGCAGCCTTCAAAAGCGCCGAACCGGCAAGGGCTGCAAATCCATTATCCTTTACACCGATTACATAATCGCTCATTCCTGGCTGGTAGGCACCTCCAGCAGTCGAAGGTCCATGTAGTACCGCGATTGTAGGAATCCCGGCTGCACTCAACTTTGCCAAACCATAAAACATTCCTCCACCCTTTGCCCATAGTTCAACGGTGTAATTCAATAAATTAGCTCCAGCACTTTCTACAAGATGAATAAATGGGAGTTTTTGTTTTAAAGCCACTTCAATACAGCCAAGTGCTTTTTCCACCGATTTTGTTGTTGATGCTCCTGCATTTATACCACTATCATCTACAAAAACCAGGCAGCGGACACCATTTACAATTCCAATTCCTGCTATAAAAGTTGCCCCGGGGATACTTGTATCTGGATTTGGATCATCTACAAGGTAATTTGCCATATTATATAAATCGAGATATTCTGATTTTGGATCCAATAGTTTAGATAATCTCTCTCTCGGAGTCAGCTGACCCCGTTCCAAAAAACGAGCTTTCCGACGCTCCGATAATTCAGAGGCTCGATTCTCCAACCCTCTTAGTTTATTTACGAGCTCAAGCATATCTTTGCGATTATCTATGTAATTATTGGATTTTGTATTCACCTTTGAATTATAGACAGCTTTTTCTGTTTTATTAAATTTTTTATTTAATAATTCAAACATTTCTCAATCCTCCTAAATAAAATATAGCAATCATTATTTACTGAGCACCATTTCTGCAATATTTGCAGGTACACCGATTGGTATATCCAAAAGTTGTTGTGCATATGATTTTCCCTGTGAATCGATAAATAAACTTGCCATGCCTCCCCCACCCAGGGCATGCTTTAGTTGAAAGTTCAATCCAGAGATACCTGGAACTTCAAATCGTGATACTTTTCCTTTTAAAACATGGGAAAAATAAGATGAAATAACTTCAGTTGTTAAACTGGCTCGTATATAGGGTAAAAATTCATTTTCTCTGGCAATCACACCAATTAGAACATCGTCTCCTTTATCCCCACTTCTGGCATAGGCGAGTAATATAAGCGGAACTTCTTTTTCAATGGTTAGTGAGGGTTCTGGAAAGCTTAATGCACTTGAGTCATCCTGCAAAGAATATCCGCCATCGGTCGGGATTTCAATGGGTATAATTTTACTGTTTATATCAAGAGTTATATGAACCAAATTCTTTGGTATCAGGAATGAGTAAAGCCTTATTAATGGTGATACTGTTTGACGGCCTCCCAGCAGGCTTATCAATCCGGGCGCCATTCCAGTTGCTGCATGAGCAATTTCACGGGATAAAAGAATCAGCGCTTCTTTTTGTGAATGAGTAACTTTAAGCCGCAAAACGACTTCCCGTGGATTAAGATTTTTCGCATTATGTCCATAAATCGATTCGGTTCCCAAAATAGATATATGGGTATCTGTATATTCTAAATAGCCGGCCTCTCTAAACATCCTGCTCGTTTTCTTTATTATGGATTCTCCAATTAATTGTGCTTTTTCAGCTGCTTTAATTCCTCCTATAACAACTGGAATAGATAAATGGTACCCATCCTGAAATGTGGCACAAACCTTGTATGTTTCAGTTGGCGGGTAACCTTTTGCTCCGGTAATTTTCACCTCATTATGACACGTCTCCTCAATTTTTACTTCAGCAAAATTACAGACTACATCAGGTACTATATATGCTCTTGGGTCGCCGATCTCATATAGTAGCTGTTCGGCAACAGATCCTTTATTGATAAGACCACCGGTATCCCTTGGTTTTGTAACGATAAAATCGCCATTTTTTTCAATTTCCAGAATTGGGAAGCCCATATCATCAAATCCAGGAACCATTTGCCAATCTGTAAAATTACCGCCAGTACACTGAGTTGCACAGTCTACAATATGCCCGGCCAGTGTACCGCTGGCCAGTAAATCATAATCTGATGTCGACCAGCCAAATTCGTACATCAGAGGGCCCAAAACAACGGCACTATCCACGCAGCGGCCAGTGATTACTATATCTGCGCCTTCTTCCAGGGCTCGTTTTATGGGTACTGCACCAAGATAAGCATTAATACTAATAATGGTATCCGGCATAGGATGTCCTGTATCCAAGTCAGCCACTGGAATTTTTCGCAACTTTTCCTCTTGGTTTTTCAAGTTATCACCATTAATAATGGCAATTTTAAATTCCACACCAGCTTTTTCAGCCTCCTTTTGCAATGCAGAACGACAGGCTTCAAGGTTTAAGCCTCCAGCATTACTAATTAATTTAATTCCATTTTTCTTAATAGAGCTTAAATAGGGGCTGATATGCTTTATAAAATCACCTGCATACCCCATATCCTTATTTTTTAGTTTCGCAGCGGCAAGAATTGACATTGTCACTTCTGCCAAGTAGTCAAAAACAAGGTAATTTAACGATCCCTTTTTAACTAATTGGGGAACAGCGGAACTTGAATCCCCCCAAAATGCTGAGGCGCAGCCAATTCTAATTGTTCTACTTCTCATTTATATTATATTGAATTTATTTTCCATTTAATATTTTCGTGCAATTATTTTTTATAGCATTTAACTCATTCAAGGCTATATCAAGTTCTTTTTTTTGTTCCTCAAGTATTGAGATACGATCATTTACCCTTTTTAATACTGTTTTTGCCTGCTTACGATGTTTGGGATCAATATCATACAAATCTATTACCTTTTTAATTTCAGCCAGGGAAAACCCAAGTCGTTTCCCCCTTAGAATCAGGACTAATCGTGCGAGGTCCTTATAAGAAAATATTCTGGTATTCCCGGCCCTTCTGGGTGAAAGTAGTTTTTTTGTTTCATAAAACCGGATTGCCCGTTCTGTGATTCCCAATTCACGTGCCAGCTCGGGTACAGTATATAATTTATCTTCTGCTGAAATATCCATTAATGACCTAAGAGTTATATATATAACGTTAACGTAATATACATTATATAACTATTAGGGTGAGTAATAATATTTAGGGTAAAGTTGCAGTTTAGTCGCAAATCTTACTAACTTCTATCCACCCTATATCCCTGCATTTGTGGGGCTTTTTTTATTTATCGGCAAACCATATTAAGTTTACATATCTAATCAAGGAGTAAAAAGGAGAAATTACTATGATTCGCCAACTAACCATATCACTTTTGATTGTATCAGTTTGTTTCTCAATGCAATCAATTAATAAAATAATAGGCAATAAAGGCTTTGAAATAAAATATGGTAGGTCTCCAAATGAATATGATAACCAAAAGGATGAAATAATAAGTCATTTCGAGTTCGTTTATGATTCTTTATCGAATTTAAAATCAGAAGATTTAAATAAATTACAACTAACAAATAGAACCAAACATTTAAATAGTCTAAAAAAATATATGACAAGAGGTATTTTCCCTTTAAATAATTTATATTTTGATAGAGTTCCAGTTTTTGTAGATGAATTAAATACCCATTGTGCTGTAGCATATATACTAAAGGAAGATAATCAATTTGAGATAATTAATAACCTTCAACAAAATTATAATTATAACTATGTTGAAGATATGAATTTAGATACATTAAGTTTCTGGCTTCAAAATTCCGGGTTATCATTAGATGAACTAATATTAATCCAACCAACTTATTTTGGACGGCGTCCAAGACTATACCCTTTGAACCAAAACCAAAAATAGAACCAGTAGATTCTATAATAATAAAACCTTATTTAAGGGTAATAAATAATAAAAATATTAATTATTTAGTTGAGGCTGATGCCGTCAATATTGATTCAATATTTTTGTATCATGGTATCAAATTGAACCCATGGTATAATTATAATAAATCTTTTGAGAATGTAAAAGAAATTAAGAATTTAACCATTGAAGTTGAAAAATTAAGTAACAAAAGATTATATAAACGTTTAAAAAAAATAAATAAGAATGATTCAAAAATTAATAAGTACGAATTGAAAATTGAATTAAAAATCGATGAATATGGTCGTTTTTTAGATGTTGATATTAAAAACTTAGAAAATAATTATAATAATTATATAAATAGATTTGTAAAAAAATTATTAAAAAAATCAAAGTGGTCACCTTCCATGACTATTTTTAAAGATAAAAATAATAATTATAGAATGGAACGTAATTCAATATTTTTTTCTATCCATTTTATTACAATTTGAAACAATCAATTATTAATCCCTAACCCCCTATGATTCGCAGGCTAATTATATTATTACTTATTGTTGGGTGCGGGGTTAGTGATATAAAATCTGTTATTAAATTATAGTATCAAATAAGGAAATTAAAATGAAAAGTTATATAAATACAGATATTGCATTATTAATATTAAGGGTGGGCATAGGTATTATGTTTATTCTACATGGTTATCCTAAAATGATGGGTGGCATGGAAAAATGGATAAGTTTAGGATCATATGGAATGGGTTCTATTGGGATAGATTTTTTCCCTGCATTTTGGGGGTTTATGGCAGCATTTTCCGAATTTTTTGGAGGTCTAATGATCTTATTTGGAATATATATTAGATACTTTTCAATATTATTGTTTATTACTATGCTTGTTGCTATAAATACCCATTTATCAGGTGGAGATGGAATTATGGGTGCATCCCATGCAATTGAATCTGCCGTAGTCTTTCTATGCTTATTTTTCTCTGGAGCAGGTAATTATTCTGTGAATATTGACTGGAAAAAATAACCCCCTATGATTCGCAGGCTAACAAAATAAGGAGATAAATGGATAAACTGCATAAGAATTGGTTAAAAATAATAGATGGTTATGTTGTGCCATTTCTACGTAAACAAGTTATTACATTTCTTCGCTCAAAAGAAGGTATGTGTATTATTATTGGCATACCAATATTGCTAATTCTTTGGTAACCCCCTATGATTCGCAGGCAAACCAAATAAGGAGATTAAAATGAAGAAAAAGGGAGAGATAATAGATAAAAGTATTATTTCAATAATAAATATCATCTGTTTTAGTATTTCATTAATATCAATATTGTTTGCAGTAACTATTTGCATTATTGCTGTTTGGACGTCATTGTTTAATGAGGAGTTATTATGGCGAACTTTAATCACAATGGGTATATTATTTTTTGCCTCTCTGGTTACTTCAATAACTGTAAATTATTTTTTCCCTTTTGCAAGACAATCAGATTAATAACTAACCCCCTATGATTCGCCGGCTCATTATACTATTACTAAGATGATTCGCCGAAATCTCGGCAAACCATATTAAGTTTACAGATCTAATAAAGGATTAAAAGGGAGATTAAAATGAGTAATGATTCAAAACTTATAACTATTTATATATCACAGAATAAAACAGACATTCTTACAAAAATTCCAATCATTGAGGCATTATTAAATAGTGCTGGAATTGAATACTTTTTATTAAATGAAAATGTTACGAACCTTTATGGAGGTTTAAATATAGTTTCTAGAGGGATTGAAATTCAAGTTAGTGAGGAAAATGTTGAAAAAGCAACTGAGCTAATTAATGCTGAACCTCAGTTAACTAACCCTCTATGATTCGCAGGCTAACCATATTATTACCTATTGTTAGGTGTGCATATAAACCCACCTCTCCAATTCTTCTTCCCGTATAAATAATCCAACGCTCACTCTGTGCGCCAAGTCACACTATTTATTAGGCTCTGATTATGGCTTTAATAAGATGAGGAAAGTGCCGTAAATTCTAATGGATACTTATATTTAGGAGGAAACATTAGAAATTTCTACATATTAACCTTACTTTTATCAATTGCTTATGGCGAATGTGTAATTACGGGCTGTTCAAGCCAGATTTGTGCTGAAGAGCCTACAGACAGCACTTGCGAATATTTAGACTGGTATGCTTGTTTCCAATACAGCGAATGTGGTAACTATGGGCTGGAAGGAAATTGTAGCTGGCTTACAACAGATTCATTTCTAGATTGCCTGGACTCATTTGGTGTAACTGTTGGCTGCACCGACCCAAATGCCACTAACTATGATGAAACAGCAAATGTAGATGATGGGAGTTGTGAGTATGAATATGATTTTATCCTTGGAGATGTTAATTTTGATAATGAAATTAACGTTCTTGACATAGTTCTAATGGTATCTTTTATATTAGGTGAACCAACAGATGAATATGAATATTCAGCTGCCGATATAAATCAAGACGGCCTAATAAATATCCTTGATGTAGTTCAGCTTGTGAATATAATCTTAGGTGTAACTCAAAATACAATTAACGATATTGATGGAAATGTATATGAAACCATACAGATAGGTGACCAGTTGTGGATGGCAGAGAATCTGAAGGTGACTCACTATAATAATGGAGATGAAATACCAACAGGGTATAGTGCTTCAGAATGGGCTGCAATCTGGGATGATGCTTATGCTGTCTATGATGATGACCCATCTAATGCAGAAATTTATGGTAACCTTTATAACTATTATACTGTAGATGATAGTAGAGGAATATGCCCTGAATATTACCACATACCTACAGATGATGAATGGTATGCATTACTGGAATATCTTGGTGGAGCTCCTTCTGGTTCAGCTGAAAATTGGCTAATAGCAGGTGGTAAAATGAAAGATGTAGGAACTATTGAAAATGGTGATGGTTTGTGGCATACGCCTAATGAAGGTGCTACCAATGAGAGTGGTTTTACGGCTATTCCAGCAGGTTTTCGTTTATATGATGGCCAATATTATGAACGTGGATATTATAGCATTTATTGGTCTTCTACTGCCGAATATTATAGTGATGCATTTTTTATGTGGTACCTGCTTCATGATGATTCAAAATTATTCCGCGGATTATTTGACAGCCAGACTGGTTTAAGCGTCCGTTGCCTTAAAGATTA
>SCKP01000046.1 GCA_004124405.1 Fidelibacterota bacterium
GAAGGTATAAAATGCTCCCAGATTAAAATTGCTTTGGATAGAGAAAAAGGGGAAATAGTAAATAATTTTGATTATGTTATTGAAAATAATCAACTTGGAATAAAAGTGGATACAGATAAATCATTTTCTGTAATGATTAATATATCTAATATTTGCATTCAGGAATTTGGAGAATCCTGTCCTGATGAATTTTAATAAATGAGTTTAATTTTGATAAAATGTATAGATTAAATCGACTATTTTTTAACCAAACTAAACTTAGTATAATTTTGTTATTGGTTGGATTCTTATTCTCATATTCAGGGTATAATACCATCTATCTCATGGAATTTGAGAATATGCAGAACGATTTCACCAATTCCCATTTAACGGAAGCATTACCTGACCTAATTAAAGAAAATTATAAATTTAGAGAAGATATTCGGGTGGAGTATGCCGGAGATATTCGCCCCTATCTAAAACCGACAGATTTGGGTGAGGAAAATTCAATCAGGGGCTTGATTATTAATGGAAGATTCCAGACCATAAATGATGAATTCTTTGTGGAATTTGAAGCTTATGATATTCAAGACTGGAAACGGTTGGTGAGCCGTCGAATATTCTGCCCGGTTAACGATATAATCTGTGTGCATGATGGGTTCTTAATGGCTATAGAAAAAAGTATCAGTCCATTTTTAACAAACGCCTTGGATATCGATGCCACAATCTCCAATTTAGAACAGTATCCCAAAAGGAAAATCCCTAAGAGTCATGATTTGGATAATAACAGTAACAATGGAAATTTAGATAATCTATCTAATTTAGATGCAGCAGGATCAAACTTAGGCTTAGACAGCAGAACTCAAAAACAGGGGCAATATGGTGATCGGTATTATCGTGAATTTAATTTTGCAGATATCTCTCCGGATCCAAATTTTTCAAAAAAACAAAACTCCGAAAGTTTAATTACCATCCTGGATCAAATTTTAACCAACCCATACAATGTATTGATTGGTGAACTGTCCTTATATCCCGACCCTGATAGGGCTGGAAATATGCGAGGGGAAATTCCAATAACCTATTCAGTACGATCTGCTCTTACCCAGGAATTATTCACCAGTTTGCCCCATGACAAACTTATGGATGCTAATGGAAATGTGATTTTGCAATTTCCCAATAGCAGCTTTATTTTTGATGAATTGCTTTTAGAAAAACTGGCCTTAATGAAATATCAGTTGATGCCAGTGATTTTCTTTAATAATAGAATTGGTGGAATTCAGTTTATTATTTTGGACTCCTGGAAAGAAAAATATAAATATTTAGAATTTCAGAAAATTTCCATGTTTACTGAGAACCAATTTAAACCACTATTTGCTCTTACCCCCGGTTCGGATAACATCCAATTAAATTTGGATGTTTCATCACAGGAAGTGGAATACAATTTTTCAATCCCTCATGAAGCCATAGGTGATTATACAAAAGTTACAGTGAAATTTATGCCGGAAGTTGAACTGGATGCCCTATTGGCCGGACAAGGCAGAACCAATTAATGGTCTAATTTTGTTACATTCTGTTAATATCAAGGCATAGAATACAGTAGGATATTAGGTGTAATTTTTCCGCATAATTGAAGCAAATTCATCAAAAAATATAAGGACAAACACATGAAAAGGTTTTTCATCATCAATTTGCTGGTACTCATGACCATTGGTTGGTCAGGCACCAATCATTTACCCAATATGAAATTGAAAGATTTGAAAAATAAGCGACAGGATCTCAGTCAGTATTATAGTGATGGACCAATTCTTTTAAATATATGGAATCTCGCCTGTGAACCATGCAAGAAGGAAATGAAGGAGTTAGACAAATTAAATATAAAATATGGACCTCAGGGTTTTGAGGTGGTAAGTATTAATATTGATAATACCCGCAGTATGTCAAAGGTAAAATCGTATGTGAATAGTCAGAAATATTCATTTACCGTGCTTTCAGACCCTAAGGCTGAGTTTTTCAGAAAGATGGGTGGTAAGGTCATGCCCTTTGTTATCATTGCTGATACGACCGGAAAAATAATCAATCGCCATGTGGGGTACAACCCCGGTGATGAGAAAAAACTGGAAGAGGAAATTGTACATTTATTGGCATTGATAAATGCTGCCGGGGATTCCACAATTGCTAACCCGGTACCTGTAATTGAAAAGCCTGTAATTAAATCTTCAAAGTAAATGATAACTAAAATAATAGTGCCACTTTCCATTGTTCTGGGAAGTATTTTTGCACAGGCAGAAATAAATTTTTCCTACGAAATGAAATATGGGGATGGGAAACAGGTAACAGGAACCGCATCCGATAATCCCGATACCTTAGATTATAATTACTTTGAAAACCTGTTGGATATCAACACGAATTTGGGAGATGATATTTATATTTATACCCAGTTTGAGTATAGTGACCTGCCTGTTTACGGTTCTAGGGCAGATGGCTTGAACAGCTTTTATTTAGAGTATCAAAATGAAAAGGTTATCATGAAATTAGGTGATCAGTATGAGCTATTTGGAAGAGGGATGAGTTTCTATACCCTTCAGAATCAAAATATCGACTATGATAATAGTGTAAAAGGCTTAAGCTTTAAATATTTTATGGAAAAAAATATTGAAATATCTGCTCTCATTGGAAAGGGCGACTATTTTTATCGATCCAATCCCTCCCGTCGGGAAACTGACTTGCAGTTAAATTCCAGCGTTTTGCTTGGTTCTGTGAATTATACCCATGATTGGTTGGGATATTTTCAGTATATGAATACTAAGCAGCAATTATTAATTGATCCCGCACTCACTGGAATATTTGGAAACAAATCGGAAATATATTATGATTTATATGAAAGAGCAGAACCCGGCTCTGATCTATTGGAATTATGGGTAGCTTATGAATTAGGTGAAATTGTTAAAATTGATACTGTTAATATTACCAATCATAATTTCAACTGGAACTTCTACCTGGGACAGTTTGATATTTATGTTGATAAGGCTTGGGTATATTATGATAAGATTTTTGGTGATGAAGTCTTTGGGTCCCGTTTCTATACAGCGGTTTATACTGATTTTATGGGAACGGGAATTACCTATGAATACAAAAACTATAATACTCCCTATCTCATTAAAACTATTTCCAACTTTCCCATAGTTTATCGGGAAGGCAACTCTATTTTAGCATCTCGAAATGCCCATACATTCAATTTTGGGAATGAAATTGGACATCAGGTTGATTTTAATAGGCAACTTTTTGACAATATAAATGTATTGGGCAATCTTTCATTTTCTTACAGGCATCAAAAAGATGGGATGGCAGAATTAAGTATAATGGATTTTTTGGCAATGAATGAAGACTCAGAAATATATGATTACTATCCCTTTCGGCAAATGTACCTGGAAATGAATGGATGGACTTTATCAGAACGATTATATTATAAAGTGGGCGTAGATTACTTTTCTGAGCTTAATTTTTTAAATAGTGGTAAAAATACCTATGCACTTACGTTGCCCACCCATTGGGTTTGGAAATTATCAAATGGAAGTTCAGTAACTGCCTATCTTGAAATGCAGTCCAAAACAGAAAAACAATTTAATCCACTGGATTTTTCTTTAGCCAGCGAGAAAAATTATACCAACCATTATTTTTCATTTAGTTATAACCATTTTGGGAAATGGACCTTAACCGGATTTTATGATCGAGAGGCAGTCAGTGATAATGTGCACCAATGGCCTGGGTTTGATTTTTCTTATTACCTGAACAGCGCAACACAGATATCCCTCTTTTACGGTTCCCAGAAGGGCGGCTTGATCTGTGCTAACGGTATCTGCGCCGAACAGCCCGGTTTTGAAGATGGCGTTAAAATCACATTCAGAAGCCTGTTTTAACAGTTACATCTTGAAACATGATTGTTGTATTAATTAAGGGTAAATTACTTTGTTTTTAATTGGAGGACTTTAGATGAAAAAAGGAATTATTTTTATACTTATCAGTTGTTTTGGCCTGCTTTCAGCCCAGACATATTGTAATGGGGAAAGTGTGAGCATGACACATCAAATGCAGGAATTTGATGTATGTTATTCCTCGGATGGTTATTCAACCGGCGATGCCTGGTCTTTGGCTGATTATAATGGCGACCTGAATGGAGGAAGTTATCATGTTCTCTTCATTGACATGTCGGCGACGTGGTGAAGTACCTGTTATAGTCAGATAAGTTTTATCGACAATCAGGAAGAATATTGGTCAGAACAAAATCCCGCAGTAAAATTTATTACGGCACTTCAAGATTTAAATCAGCCCTATAGTTGCACCCAATGGGGCAATAACGGTAATAGCGGAACACCCGTTATAGTTGAACATGACGGAACCCTTTTTAATTGGTTTCATGATTCATGGAATGCATATCCATCTTATGTGCTTATAGATCATACCATGACAGTGAGGGCGAAACCCTGGTCATATCAGAGTAATTCTAACACCAGTTCCTGTGATGGCAGCAACAGCTCTGTGAGTGGTTGGAGTGGTGGTAATACCAACAATTTTCTACAGCAGTTGGTTGATGAATGTGGAGACTTATGTTCCGGTGAAAGTTGTTCTACTACCTCAGGCGATGTGAATGAAGATGAAAATCTCAACATTCAGGATATCATTATCATGGTAAACCATATTTTAAGTGTTACTCTGCTTGAAGGATGTGCCCTGGAAGCAGCGGATATGAATATGGATGAGATAATAAATATTCAGGATTTAATCAGTTTGGTTAATGCTATTTTAGGGAGTGCCCGGTCAGCTCAACTGGATGGTAAAGCACAGGTTGAATATTTAACCTCCGGTAACGATTTAATTGTTCAGATTGCCTCTTCCATAGATGTGGCAGGAATCCAAATTTCAGTATTAATTGATTCTCAAATAGAGATTGAACTCAAAGATAATAGCCATATTACGCAAGATTCTCACTTCCATAATGGACTAAATCAATACCTTGCCTATTCATTATTTAATCAGCCCTTCGATAGCCGGACAACAGAAATATTACTGAAGGGCGCAGGACTGATAGATTTGGATGATATTCAAATTACAATTTCAGATATAAATGGAGATGCACTGTATCTGTCACATTCTCAGAGTGGACAGAAGTATCAAACTGGTCCCTATAAATTTGAAATGGATGAGCTGTATCCAAATCCATTTAACCCCAGCACTCAAATTAGTTTCAGTTTACCTACGGATAACTATGTAAAGTTATCAGCCTACGATGTTAAGGGGAATGAGGTAGATGTAATTTTTGAAGGTGCGCAGGGAGTTGGAAAACATAGCTATACCTGGAATGCTGCAAGTTTTCCTTCTGGTGTCTATTATATCCGGCTTCAGGCCGGAAATTTGGCGGGCAGTCAGAAAGCCCTGCTGATTAAATAAATTATAAGGGGAAGTTGAGTTAACTCCCCTTTTAACTCCCTAAATTTATTAACTATAACTTTTTTATAATCGTGATGAGATATTCCGTACTGGTAGTTATTGTTTTCTGTCCATTATTCGCTGCTTATGGTGAAGGAGACCAAATTTTAGAAGACGATCAAATTATGGAATTCAATTATTGTTATCCTACTGATTCTTTAGCATTCATTGACTCATCAACTGGTGATACATTAAAGGTTGCGAGTACATTCAGTTTTGCTCAACATAATGGGTATTTAAATGGAGGTAATTTTCAAGTCTTAATGATTGAGATGAGCGCTTCCTGGTGAGCCCCCTGTTTTAATGCAATCCCGGAGGGAGATGAAATCTATAAGCATTGGGAAAATGAGGACCGTGTTGCTATCATCCATTTTTTAGATGATCTCGATCAACCTTTTTCCTGCAGCCAATGGGGAAATGCTGGCATATATGGAATTCCGCCAATAGTAGATGATGGAACTGCATATACAGTATTAAACTGGTTTGAAAATCCAAGCAGTGCAGGGCTTGGTTCTTTAATTGTATTTTTTGATCATACTTTGAAAATTGTCAATATAATGAGCTCAGCCCCATCCTTTAATATCGCAAATGCAATTATAGGAAATTTGTTAAATGATCTTCCTGCACTATCAAATGAAAATTCATCATCGGGAGTAATAAATCAGTTTAACCTTACTAGGCCTTACCCCAATCCCTTTAACCCTGTCCTTAATATTGATTTTGACATTAATCAGGCTGGATTGGTAAAAGTAGAAATTTCAGATATTACAGGTGCAATTGTAAATATTGTTTATGATGGATACATGACTATGGGCAAGCACCAAAAGAGTTGGAATTCAGAAAATTTACCATCAGGGGTGTATTTTGTCTCGCTACAGGCTGGTGGAAATTCTCTCACAAAAAAGGTAGTTCTGTTAAAATAATAAGTATTATGTGATCTCCGTCACATGGGTAAAATAGATGTTCCAAATATAACGAGAAAATGAGTAACTTTACAGATAAAATTGATTGCATTTATAAAAGGAAGAGGGAAACTATGAATAAATTAATAATTACATTAACAGCCATTTGCAGTATAACTTTTGCATCATATTATGATGTAGGAGATTTTGTAAATACCACTCACCAAAATATAACTAAGTCTACCTGCTATGCAGGCAACGACTATAATGTAGGTGATTCTTGGAAACTGGCGGATTGGAACGGTGCTACCAATGGGGGTCACCATAATGTAATTTTCATTGAAATGTCTGCCTCTTGGTGAGGCCCCTGTTATACTTCGCATAATGGCCCGGCGGGCTATGAACACCAGGACTATGAAGACAATGATCACGTTAAATTTTTAATCGCATTTATGGATCCAGGACAGCCATATTCCTGCACTCAGTGGGGGAATATGCCCAATGGAGGTTCATCCCAAATGGTTGAAGATACAGGATATGATATATGGACATTGTTTGAATCCCAAAGTGCAACACCCAGTACGGTTTTTATTACTCATGAGATGCAGGTTTATGATATGATGAATGGTGCGGGAAGCTGGTCAATAGGTTCCCGTATTGATCAGATGCTTGAAGACTGCGGTTCTCTCTGTGAAGAAGATGGAGGATGTACTACTTCCGCAGGCGATGTGAATGAAGATACCATGCTCAATATTCAGGATTTAATTACCATGGTAAATCATATACTTGGTTCCTCACCACTTATGGATTGCGCCTTGGAAGCTGCTGATATGAATGCCGATGGCACTGTAAATATTCAGGATTTAATTTCATTAGTTAATACAATATTAGGGAGTGCACGGTCTGCAGAACTGAACGGCTCAGCAAAGGTTGAATATTTGACTTCTGGTAGAGACATGATACTTAAAATAAAATCAGATATTGATATTGCAGGGCTTCAAATTTCACTCATAAATGATTCTCAATTGGATATTGAAATTAAAGATAATAGCCATATTAATCAGGAATCCAACTTTACCGGTGGTATGAATCGTTATCTGGCCTATTCCATGTTTAATCAACCCTTTGACAGCCGAACGACTGAATTACTTATTCACTCAGGAGCTAATCTGGAAATGGATGATTTTCAATTAATTGTAGCAGATATAAATGGCGATGATCTTTATCTTTCTCATTCTCAAAAGGGAAAGACCTATCAAACGGGTCCCCATAGTTTTGAGTTGGCAGATTTGTATCCAAACCCATTTAATCCCAGTACTCAAATCAGTTTCAGTTTACCTATAAATGACTTTGTAAAGTTATCTGCCTATGATGTACGAGGAAATGAGGTAGATGTAATTTTTGAAGGGGCTCAGGGAGTTGGGCAGCATAGCTATACCTGGAATGCATCAAGTTTACCTTCTGGTGTGTATTATATCAGGCTTCAGGCAGGAGAACTGATCACCAGCCAGAAAGCATTGCTGGTCAAATAAAAACAAATTAATTGATTAAGATGACAAAAACTTTCACCTTTTTTATCAGCCTATTATGCGGGATAATGTTCTCTGCAGAATATGAGGTTGGAGATTTGGTTGATATGGATGACCAGCTTCAGTCATTTTCTGTCTGCAATGGAGAATACTTTAATGATCAGCTGAGTCTGGCTGATTTGAATGGTGATTTGAATGGTGGACATTACTTTGTTACATGGATTGATGTATCTGCAACTTGGTGTCCCCCCTGTGTTCAAATGGCTGAATCCGTTACTGGTGTAGTAGAAGATGAATGGGCAGATAACCCCAATGTAGTTCCTTTTACCTCTCTCTCAGATTTGAACCAGCCCTATAGCTGTTCTCAGTGGGGAAATCTGGGATCTGGAAGCAACGAACCCTTCATTGTTCATGACCCCAGTTATAAGTTCATGGGCTGGTTTGGCTGCTGTGGAGCAAGTGAAGGCTGGCCGTCAACAGTTTTCATAAATCAGGATATGGAAGTTGTATATAAAGGGAATTATATGAATTATATGGAGGTCAACTACATCATCGAACAGATGCTGGATGATTGCGGAGATGACTGTATTTCACCTCCCCCAATGGCATTATTTGCCTATGAGATGGATGGATTAACCGTAACCTTCATTGATCTGTCAGTTTCCGAAACATCTGAAGTAACTAATTGGCAATGGGATTTTGGAGATGGCAGTACCAGCCAGGAGCAGTTTCCGACCCATACATATAGCGTACCTGGTACCTATTATGTTACCCTGGATGTCTCTGACCAATATGGTGCAGATGGAATTCAATATTGGGAGTATATAACTCTTGAAGGTGAGTCTGACTGTGGATCTGATGCAGGAGATGTTACCGGTGACGGTTCTATTAACATATTGGATATTGTGCAGGTGGCAAATTATATATTGGGTACCGCTACTCCGGCCTATCCCTGTGCTGCTGATTATACTGGCGATGGCATGGTGAATATTTTAGATATCGTACAAATTGCCAATTTTATTCTGGATAATTAATTTTTATCATCAATTTAAATAAAATTAGGGGAATTTTTCCCCTTTTTTATTTTATGGGAATTTTGAACCAAGTAAATTTCCGCGCCTGGAAACGGAACAATTGGGGAATCGTTTAATTGGCAGGACAGCGGACTCTGACTCCGTCAATCTAGGTTCAAATCCTAGTTCCCCAACGCAGGCCCGTTCGTCTAGGGGTTAGGACGCTGGCTTCTCACGCCGGTAACAGGGGTTCGATTCCCCTACGGGCTACCAATCTAATCCCGTTAAAAGCGGGAAACGATTGGCAAGCATTAAAAATTAATTGCTTGTCTTTAGTAAATAAATTGCCAAATGCTAAAAGTTAATGGCAAACTGTTTAGTATGCACCCGTGGCTCAATTGGATAGAGCGTTTGGCTACGGACCAGGAGGTTGCAGGTTCGAGTCCTGCCGGGTGTACTCCTCTTCGTTTCACTACGAGGAGCAAGCAAATCTACACTTCGTTAAGAGGTGCAGGCAAAGATGTTTAAATAAAAGTTAGGAATAAAATATGCATACAATTCACATACCGGTAATGGGTACCGGATTTTCAATTGATACTCCAATTAGGGTTGCACCTTTTGGGATATCATCCGTAATGTCAATTATGGATGATATGCTCGTAGAAAAGATAAGAGAACATTACTGTGAAAAATTCAATTTGGCTTTTGCACCCATTACCAGATGGTCTGAAGATGCCCGTGCAAAACGAATTACTGCTTATATCAACACAGTTCAGGAAGTTGTCCAGATTAAATTTAAAAAAATTAAAAGTTTGCCTTTCTTCGAATCCAATGATAAAGAAAAATATTTTATAATGCTGCCCGATGAAAGTCCATTAAAAATAGCCTATAATCGACTTTTGAAAATGGCTCCCGGAAAGAAAAGAGAAGAAGCTGAAAAATCCCTCACTGGTCAAATGGTTCGAGGTTCTATTGATGCCAATATAATGGTTAAGCTGGACCGCGTTAACCGGGATCGAAAAGGAAATGAACTTCCAGCGGAATATTCTGATAGTAAAGCTGCGCTGCGGGGATTTGCTAACAGCATTGTGGAATCAAGTATAATTTTTTCAGCAGGGATTAATCAGAGTCTCTATAGTTATATGTCTGCATTTAAAGATTTTTACCGGGATAAAACCGGAAAAATGAAAAAGAAGATTATTATTAAAGTAAGTGATTTTCGTTCTGCATTAATCCAGGGAAAATTCCTGGCTAAAAAGGGATTGGAAGTTTATGAGTTTCGAATTGAATCTGGATTAAATTGTGGGGGCCATGCCTTTGCTTCTAATGGACAATTATTGCCGGTCCTGCTCAAGGAAATACATGAAAAACGTGACCAGTTGGCTGCATCTTTTAAACCACTCATCCAAAAATATTATGAAAAAATGGGCTGGGAATATCCTGATGCTTCAGCTAATCATACTCCGTTAATAACTGTGCAGGGAGGGGTGGGTACTCCGGGCGAAGTGAAACGCTTACAAAAAGATTTTAACATTGACAAAATTGGAATTGCAACTCCATTTTTACTGGTACCTGAGGTGACTTGCGTTGAGTCTACCACCTTTAATAAACTAAAGGAAGCAGATGAATCAGATTTGTATTTGAGCGAGGTTTCACCCCTGGGCGTTCCTTTTAATAATTTAAGGCATTCTGTTTCTGAGGAGCATACAACCAACCAGGTGGAAATTGGTGATCCGGGGTCTCCCTGCCCCAAGGGATTTTTGGTTTCTAACACGGAATTTTCAGAGGTGCCCATTTGTACGGCTTCAAAGGAATACCAACAGCAAAAGCTGAGCGAATTAAGTGCGACAATAGCTGATGGAACTGAACTTGCTTTAGAACAGGCGAAAGTAGTAAAAAAAACCTGTCTATGTGATCATTTGGGAAATGGTGCTTTAATTAATTTAGGGATTAAAAAAGAGCAGAAAGCTCCCCAGGCTATCTGTCCCGGACAAAATATCAGCTGGTTTAACCGGGAATATTCCTTGGTGGAAATGATGGCACATTTCTACAATAAACAGAAATCGCTTGTGTCCAAAGATAGGCCTCACATGTTTGCTAAGGAAATCCAAATGTATGTGGACTATTTCGATAGGCTGATTAAGAAAAGTGATCTGAATGAGCGGACTACAAAAACACTGAATGAATTTTATGAGAATATGAAATCCGGTATGGAATACTGCCGGACATTTTCACAGAAACAGCCTTTTACTTCAGAAAATATTGATTCCATTAATGTCTGGATAGATGAACAAAGTATTCGGCTGGAAGAAATGTATGAGAATGCATTTGGTGAACCTGTGCTGGTGTAGCAGTTAAAAGCTTTCCATGAATCAAAGCAAAAGAAAAGTACAGAAGTTCCTGAGCACCTAAGTTCATAGCTTGCCAATCGTCCTTCTACATTTCATTACGAAGGATAAATAATTCAGTGAAGATTGGTTCCTGAGCTTGCCCCGACTATTAAGTCGGGGATACCTAATTACCAGTCGCAAGAGGCTTT